>NZ_JBRRES010000001.1:0-207696 GCF_056760395.1 Stenotrophomonas sp. STEN009
CTCGCTGGCCGCCTAGGCGGTCTGTGGGGGTGTTATGTTCGGTTTTGGGGCCGGCGGGCCCGGGGCGCAATCGGGGGGATATAAGTTTTGGGGTCCTATTTGGTTTTGGTACCCCCTCACCCCTGCCCTGCCAGCGCACGCAGGGTAATGCCGACGATGTACGCCAGGTAGGTCCCGGTGGCGTAGCCCATCGTTCCCAGCAGCACGCCTACCGGTGCCAATGCTGGATGGAAGGCGGCGGCCACCACGGGCGCCGAGGCCGGACCGCCGATGTTCGACTGCGAGCCGATGGCGAAATAGAAGAACGGCACCTTCAGCAACCGGCCCAGGCACCACAGCAGCACGATGTGCACGGCGATCCAGATCAGGCCGAGCAGGAACAGCCACGGACGGTCCAGCAATGCCAGCAGATCCATCTGCATGCCGATGCAGGCGATCAGGAAGTACAGCAGCAGCGACCCCAGACGTGACGCTCCCGCTCCCTCCAGCGTGCGCGCGCGGGTGAAACTCAGGCCCAGGCCCAGCGTGGTCGACAGCACCACCACCCAGACGAAGGGAGCATCCAGGCTGAACTGCGATGCCCAGCCGACATGGGCCTTGAACCAGGCCGCCAGCGGCGCGCCGATTGCATGCGCCAGACCGACGCCACCGAACGCAACGGCGACGATCAGCATCAGATCAGTCAGGCTGGGAATGCGCTCGTGTTCGGCCTGGAAGCGCGCGATGCGTTCCTTCAGTTCGTCGATGGCCGAGGTATCGGCACCGCTGCGTGCGTCGATCTTCGCGGCGCGCCCGGCGAGGAAGATCAGTACCGCCATCCAGACGTAGCCGACACCCACGTCGACCACGGCGAACTGGCCGAAGGTGGTGGCGTTGACGTCGAATACTTCGCGCATCGCCAGCATGTTGGCGCCACCGCCGATCCAGCTGCCGGCCAGTGCGGCCATGCCGGCCCAGGTGTCGCCGGCAACGGTTTCCGGGTGCAGCGCGCGCATCAGCAGGAAGGCGACCACGGCACCGAGCATGATGCTGGCGGAGGCACCCAGGTACATCAGTACCAGCTTCGGTCCCAGCCGCAGGATGCCCTTGATGTCCACGGCCAGGGTCAGCAGCACCAGCGCCGCCGGCAGCAGGATGTCACGCGCGACCGGGTTGTACAGCGCGGTGTTCTGCCCGTCGATCAGGTCGACGGTGTTGTAGATGCCAGGAATGAGATAACACAGCAGCAACGCCGGCACGAAGGTGTAGAAGCGCTTCCACGGCCCCTGCTCGCGCGAGGCGGTCCAGAACACGGCCCCCAAAGTGGCGGCGATCAGGCCGAAGACCACGATGTCGTTCTGGATCAGGGCGTTCGAAGTCATGCGGGCGCTCGGGTAGAGCCGAGCCATGCTCGGCTGCTGTTGGCGGGAAAGGAGGCACAGAGCAGCCGAGCATGGCTCGGCTCTACAAAAAGCAGAGCGCCGCCCTGGGGGCGGCGCCGGACCGGCTTATTCGCCGATATGCTGCTTCAGCCAGCCGTTGACCGTGTCATGCCACAGGATGCTGTTGTGCGGCTTGAGCACCCAGTGGTTCTCGTCCGGGAAGTACAGGAACTTCGACTCGATCCCCTGCCGCTGCGCCGCCGTGAATGCCGCCAGGCCCTGCTCGACCGGAATGCGGAAGTCCTGCTGGCCATGGATGATCAGGATCGGCTTCTTCCAGTCCGCCACGTGGTTGACCGGGTTGAACTTCTCGTAGTTCGCCGCCTTCTGGTACGGCGTGCCGCCCTGCTCCCACTCGGTGAACCACAGCTCCTCGGTGGCGTAGCCCATCATGCGCTGGTCGAACACGCCATCGTGGTTGACCAGGCACTTGAACGGGCCGTTCCAGTTGCCGGCGATCCAGTTGACCATGAAGCCGCCATAGCTGGCGCCCAGAGCGCAGGCCTTGTCACCGTTGAGGAACGAATACTTCTTCAGTGCCGCGTCCCAGCCCTTCTGCAGGTCCTCCAGCGGACGATCGCCCCAGTGCTGGCTGATCGCATCGGTGAATGCCTGACCGTAACCGGTGGAGCCGTGGAAATCGATCATCACCACCGCGTAGCCCTGGCCCGCATAGGTCTGCGGATTCCAGCGGTAGCTCCAGCCGTTGCCGAAGCTGCCCTGCGGACCGCCATGGATCAGGAACGCGACCGGGTAGGACTTGCCTTCCTGGTAGTTGTGCGGCTTGACCACATAGCCGTGCACGGTGTCGTTGTTCCAGCCCTTGAACGAGAACTGCTCGAAATCGCCGAAACTGACGTCCTTCAGCACGTCGCCGGCAGACGGTGTCAGCGCACGCAGCTCGCCCATCGGCTGGCCGGCGGCTGGCAGCAGGCCGACCAGTACCTGGTCGTTGCTCTTCAGGCTGTTGCGGGTGATCGCCACGCTGGTGCCGGCCACATCGACGGCGGTCACGCTGCCATCGCCGATCAGGCGGGTGGCCTTGCCGGTGGCGACATCGATCTGGAACAGCGGGTGCTCGCCCAGATCATCGGCGGTGGTATAGATGCTGGCGCCATCGGCGGACAGCACGATGCCACCCGCCGAGCGATCCCACTGCGGGGCGATCTCACGGCTCTTGCCGCTGGCCAGATCCATCGCCATCAGGCCGAAGCGATCAGCTTCAAAGCCGGGGCGCTTCATCGCACGGTAGAACAGCGTCTTGCCATCGGCACTGAACACCGGGCCCGCATCCCATGCCGGGTTGGAGGCGGTCAGGTTCACCGGTGCCTGACGGCCGGCAGCATCGAAGCGATAGAGGTCAAAGTTGGTCGACCACGGTTCCTCGCGACCCGCCACGCGGATGCTGGCGACCACGCTGCTGCCGTCCGGCGACCACACGAAGTCATCATTGCCACCGAATGGCTTGGACGGCGCATCGCCATCGAGGGTGGCGCTCAGTGCTGAAGCCCCCTTGACCGGGCCGGCCTGGGCGCCCGGCAGCGGCGCGACGAACAGGGTGTTGCGACGGCCGTCGTTCCAGGTATCCCAATGGCGCACGAACATCGAATCCCAGACCTGGCCACTGGCCTTGGCGTCCTTCTTCTCTTTCAGCTTCTTCTCGGTGCAGGCCAGGTCCGACGCGCAGGCCTGGAACACGCCGGCGCTGAACAGCACGCGGTCGTCCTGTGGCGAGACGTGGTAGCTGTCCACATCCACCGGGAAATCGGTCAGCTGGCGCGGGGCGCCGCCGTTGATCGCCTGCGCGTACAGCTGCTGGCTGCCGTTCTTGGCACTGAGGAAGTACACCGTCTGGCCGTCCGCCGACAGCGAGGCGGAATTGACGTTCCAGCCGGCCGGGGTGATCTGCTTCGGCGGTGCCGCGTCACGCGTGCGCAGGTTGCGTGCGTACAGGGCGGTGCTGGCCTTGAGGTTGGCGTCGGTGCTGCGCTTGGCGAACACCACGGTGCCGCCATCGGCGCTCAGCACCGGCGCGGAAACGCGATCCATGGCCACCATGTCGCGGATCTCCAGGCCACGGGCAGCGGCGACGCTGGGCAGAGCGGCCAGCAGGCTCAGTGGCAGCAGGGCATGACGCAGTTTCATCGGGATCTCCGCAGGACGGCAAAAAAGCGATGGTAGGCCCCGCAGCCCGGGGCTGCCAAGGCCATCGGTCATGGCCGTGATCGGGCAGCCGCCAGAAACAGCAAACCGCGCCGTAGCGCGGTTTGTGGGTGCACCCGGGGTCGGATCCGATTCCGCAGGAATCGGCTCTGACCCCGGGCGCCGCCGGCGTGGGGTCAGAGCCCTTCCCTTCCGGGAGGGATCCGACCCATCCCTTACGCCTTGGCGTACTTGCCGGTGCGGTAGATCAGCCAGCCCACCAGGAACAGCACGACCAGGCCGATCCACTGCGCGGCCGGCAGATGGAACGGCACGGCCAGCACGTCGGCGCGGCTGCTGACCACGATCGGAATGGCGATGGCGATGCCCATCAGCGCCTCGCCGGTGATCAGGCCGGCGGCGAACAGCACGCCCGGCTTGTGCACGCGGTCGCGGCCCTCTTCATCATCGGCACGCACCTTGTGGAAGCGCTCGACCAGGTAAGCGATCAGGCCGCCGAGGAAGATCGGCACCATCAGCTCCAGCGGCAGGTAGATGCCGATGGCGGCCGCCAGCACCGGCACCCGGAAGCGCGCGTTGCGCGCCTTCAGCCAGCTGTCGAAGGCAATGATGACGGCGCCGACCACGGCACCGATGCCGATGAAGGTCCACGGCAGCTCGCCACCGAACAGGCCCTTGGCCACCGACGCCATCAGGTTGGCCTGCGGCGCAGCCAGCGCGTTCGGGTGCAGCTCGGTCTTCACGCCGATGCCATAGGCGGTGGCCAGCAGGTTCAGCACCGGGGCCATGATCAGCGCGCAGGAGAACGCACCGATGCCCAGCATCAGCTGCTGCTTCCACGGCGTAGCGCCGACGATGTAACCGGCCTTGAGGTCCTGCAGATTGTCACCACCGACGGCGGCAGCGCAGCACACCACCGCGCCGATCATGATCGCAGCCACCGCACCCAGCGGTGCACCGCCGGTACCGACCGGCTTGAGGCCATCGGCACCCAGCAGCACGACCAGTACCGCCGAGGCGAACAGAATGGTGGAAATGGTGATGCCCGAGACCGGGTTGTTGGACGAACCGATCAGGCCGGCCAGGTAGGCCGAGACCGACACGAACAGGAAGCCGGCGACGATCATGATGATGGTCATCGGGATCGACACGTGCCACTGGCCGACGATGGCCTGGTACAGGGCCAGCAGCGGCAGCACGAAGACCACCAGGGCGACCAGCATCCACTTCATCGGCAGGTCGCGCTCGGTGTGCGCCAGCACCGGTCCGCCGCTCTTGCGGGCGGCGGCAAAACCGCTCTTGACGCCGTTGAGCAGCGACTTGCGCAGCGAAATCAGGGTCCAGATGCCACCGATCAGCATTGCGCCGACACCCAGGTAGCGCATCTTCGCGCCCCAGATGGCGAATGCGGCCTCGGTGGAGGACGCAGCGGCCACCGACGCGGCCAGGGCCGGGTCGGTGTTCATGAAGAACGCCTGGTAGAGCGGGATGGCGATGTGCCAGGTCAGGATCGAACCAGACACCACCACGATGCCGACGTTGAGGCCGACGATGTAGCCCACGCCCAGCAGCGCCGGCGACAGATTGGTGCCGATGAACGCGGTGACCTTGGAACTGCCCACGTAGGCCGAGGTGGCCCAGGCATCGGGAATCAGGCGCATGCCACTTTCCGCGGCCAGCTTGACGAAGGCGCCGATCACCGCCGACAGGCCCAGGATCTTCAGGCCCGGACCCGGGTTCTCACCAGCCTTGAGCACTTCCGCCGCCGCCTTGCCTTCCGGGAAGGGCAGCGGATCTTCGACGATCATCGAGCGGCGCAGCGGCACCGAGAACAGCACGCCCAGCAGGCCGCCCAGGCCGGCAATACCCAGCACCCACCAGTACTTGAAGTCCGGCCAGTAGCCCATGATCACCAGCGCGGGGATGGTGAAGATGACACCGGCGGCGATCGAGGAACCGGCCGAGGCGCCGGTCTGCACGATGTTGTTCTCGAGGATCGAGCCACCGCCCAGCAGGCGCAGCACGCCCATGGAAATGACTGCGGCGGGAATCGCGGTGGCGATGGTCAGGCCTGCGAACAGACCGAGGTAGGCGTTGGCCGCGGACAGCACCACCGCCAGCACGATGGCCAGGGCCACTGCGCGGAAGGTGAGCTGCTTGGGCGCAGCGTCGTGGTTCATGGGAGCCCCTGCTGGCAAAAAATCCCTGCCACGCTAGCGTTCAGGGGGCGGCAAGTCCAGCACACCGCAGCATGACAAGCGCCACCGGATCAGGCAGGACACCGATCAGGCACAGGCAGCAGACGCATCCGGCACATTCCAGCTGGGCATCCCGCAAACGATATGTTATATCTTTTCGATTGAACGACATCGCCGTCCGCATGCCCTCTCCGCCACCGGCCCGCCTCACCTCCATCGACCAGCTGCGCGGCACCGTCATGCTGTTGATGCTGCTCGACCACGTGCGCGAGACCTTTTTCCTGCAGCACCAGGTCAGCGACCCGATGGACGTATCCACGGTCTCCCCCGCGCTGTTCGCGTGCCGCCTGCTGGCCCACCTGTGCGCACCGGTGTTCGTGCTGCTGACCGGCCTGTCGGCCTGGCTGTATGGCCAGCGCCAGGCGGATCCGCGCCGGGCCACGGCCGCGTTCCTGCTCAAACGCGGGCTGTTCCTGGTGGTGCTGGAACTGACCCTGGTGAATTTCGCCTGGACCTTCCAGCTGCTTCCGGACACCGTGTACCTGCAGGTGATCTGGGCGATCGGCCTGAGCATGGTCGCGCTGGCCGGCCTGCTGTGGCTGCCTCGCGCGGCGCTGCTGGCGCTGGCGGTACTGCTGTTGGCCGGCCACAACCTGCTCGACGGCGTGCGCGTGGCAGGCGACGGTGTGCTGCCGGTGCTGTGGAAGGTGCTGCACCAGCGGGACTGGATCGAGGCCGGTGCACTCCGGCTGCGCACGTCCTATCCGGTGCTGCCGTGGATCGGGGTGATCGCGCTCGGCTATCTGATGGGGCCCTGGTTCGCGGCGGACCGCATGCCAGCGCAGCGTCACCGCTGGCTGGTGTGGGCTGGGCTGGCAGCGCTGGGCATGTTCGCCCTGCTGCGGTTCGGCAACGGCTATGGCGATACGCCCTGGCAGTTCCAGCAGGACGCGCTGCGCACCTGGATGAGCGTGTTCAACGTGACCAAGTATCCGCCATCACTGCAGTTCCTGTTGCTGACCCTGGGCGTTGGCCTGCTGTGGCTGCGCCTGTTTGAGTGGCCTGCGATGGCACGCGCGTTGAGGCCGCTGGCAGACATCGGCGCGGCTCCGATGTTCTTCTACCTGCTGCATCTGTATCTGCTGAAGCTGCTGTATCTGGCGGCGCTCGGGTTCTGGGGGCCGACCCACGGCAGCCTGTACGCTCTCGATTCGGTCGCCGGCCTGATCCTGGTGGCCTGTGCATTGGCGGTGGTGCTGTACCCGCCGACGCGGGCATTCGCGCGGTTCAAGGCGCGTCGGCGCGACCTGGGCTGGCTGCGATACCTGTGACCCCGCTCGCCGGGCGCGGCCTGATGCTGCCCGCCACGGGCGTGGCGGCGGGCCTATAATCGCGCCCTTTCCGCAGTGCCCGCCGTCGATGACCGTTGCCGCTCCCGCTTCCGACGACTTCCTTGGCCACCCCAAGGGCGTCTACGTCTGCTTCTTCACCGAAATGTGGGAGCGCTTCTCCTTCTATGGCATGAAGGCGCTGCTGCTGCTGTACCTGACCAAGTACCACCTGTTCGGCGACAAGGCCGGACTGGACCTGCTTGGCGCCTACGGTGGCCTGGTGTACTGCATCCCGGTGTTCGGCGGCATGCTGGCCGACCGCTGGCTGGGCATGCGCCGTGCAGTGCTGTTCGGCGGCATCCTGCTGGTGCTGGGCCATCTCGGCATGGCCTTCGAAGGCCACGCGGCATACCGGGTCAACGGTGAAGTGGTGCGCGACACCTCGGCGCTGGCGGTGACCTATCTGTCGCTGGCGCTGATCATCATGGGCGTGGGCTTCCTCAAGCCGAACATCTCCACCATCGTCGGCAAGCTGTACGCCAAGGACGATCCGCGCCGCGACTCGGGCTTTTCGCTGTTCTATGCCGGCATCAACCTCGGGGCGCTGTTCTCGTCGCTGGTGTGCGGCTTCCTCGGCGAGGCCTATGGCTGGAAGTATGGCTTCGGCGCAGCGGGCATCGGCATGCTGGCCGGGCTGGCGATGTTCCTGTGGGGGCAGAAGTACCTGCACGGGCATGCCGAGCCGCCACAGCCGGCCGCGCTGAAACAGCGGGTGCTGGGCCTGCCGCGTGAATGGCTGATCTATCTGTGCGCGGTGCTCGCGGTGCTGCCACTGGCGTGGCTGATGTGGGCCGCCGGTAACGGTGCGTTCGCTCTGGGCGGCGAAATCAGCCTGGCGTTGATGCTGATGCTGGTGGTGCTGGGAGGCGTGCTGGTCTGGTTCGCCTGGTTCACCGGCAGCCAGTGCACGCCGGTGCAGCGCCAGCAGATGATCGCGCTGATGGTGCTGATTTTCCTGGCGCTGGTGTTCTTCACCCTGTACGAGCAGTCCTATGGCTCGTGGGTGACGTTCACCGATCGCCTGCTGACCAAGGACATCGTTCCCTCGCTGGTGATCACCGACGGCACGCCGCTGCCCTGGTCGATCCTGTCGTTACTGCTGGCGCCGCTGGGCTTCGTGGTCAGCGCGCGCCTGACCGAGCGTCGACCGGGGTCGGCCGTGCCGCGCCGGTTCTTCATTGCCATCGTCGCGCTGATGCTGGTCCTGCTGGTGCGCGACTGCCTGGTGATTCCGCAGACCGCCGGCTCCCTGACCTATCTGGGCGGACTGTTCCTGGTGCTGCTGGCGCCGGCCTTCGCCGCCCTCTGGACCTGGATGGACCGTCGCGGCTGGGAGCCGGGCAAGCCGGTCAAATCCGCCTGGGGCCTGGTGATCGGCGCGCTCTCGTTCGTCCCGCTCGCATTGGCCGCACAGCAGGTCGGCGCCACCGGCGAGATGGCCAGCGTGTGGTGGCTGGTCCTGGCCTACTTCCTGTTGGCCAGTGGTGAGATGTGCCTGTCGCCGGTGGGCCTGTCGGCCGTAACGCAGCTGGCCGTGCCGCGGGTGATGAGCCTGATGATGGGCACCTGGTTCCTGGCCACAGCGTTCTCCGAGACGCTTGCCGCGCTGTTCGGCAAGCTGGCGGCCATCGATGTGCCCGAAGGCGGCACGCTGGACATGGCGGCGGCGGCCGGTGCGTATGCGCACCTGTTCTGGCTGCTGATGTGGATCGGCCTGGGCTGCGCCCTGCTGGCCTTCATCGCCGCGCCGCTGCTGAAGCGGATGATGCACGGGGTCAGGTAACTGCACTGCGCGGCGGCGGATTGTGGATCCCCCGCCACTCTGCGTTTACGGCGCCTTGCCCTTCCCTGCCGGCGCCGATGCCTGGGCGGTCTTGCCTCCCAGGCTGCGCGACAGGAATGCGAGCAGCTTGTCGTAGTACTCGGTGCGATGGGCCAGGGTGTAGAAGCCGTGCCCCTCGGTCTTGTAGTACAGGCTTTCCACCGGCGTCCCGGCACGCTTCAGTGCCGCTTCCATGCGCTCGGTGTGCTGGATCGGCGCACGCTTGTCTTCGCCACCGGCCGCGAGGAACACCGGCACCTTGATCTGCGTGGCCAGGTTCACCGGCGAAACCGCGCCCAGCTTGGCCGGATCACCCAGCCATTCGCGCAGGAAGGTCACGCCCGAGTCGCGCTCCTGCACATCGCCGCGGGCAAACATCAGCGGCAGGTCGTACACGCCGACATAGCCGGCCGCGCACTGGTACAGCCCCTGTTCGCGGGCAGCGCCCATCATCGCGGCGTAGGCCCCGTAACTGGCACCGTAGATGCAGATGCGTCTGGCATCGGCGATCCCCTGCGCGATCGCCCAGCGGGTGGCGTCGGTGACGTCATCCTGCATCGCGGCGCCCCATTGCTGGGCGCCGGCCTGGGCATGCGCACGGCCATAGTTCCCCGAGCCACGGAAGTTGACCTGCAGTACGGCATAGCCGGCAGCGGCCAATATCTGCGTCTGGCGGTCGTACTGGCCATTGTCGAACACGTGGAACGGCCCACCATGCGGCATCACCACCATCGGCAGGTTGCGTCCGTCGCTGCCGGAGGGCACGGTGAGGAAGCCGTGCAGCGGCAGTCCGTCGCGCGCCTTGAGTGCCACCGGACGCACCGTTGCACTGCGATCGATGTCGATCCAGTCGCTGCGGCTGATCAGGTGCTCAGCCTTGCGAGCCTCCGTGTCGTACACATAGAAGTCGCCGGGATTGGTGCCTGACCAGGTCTCCACCAGCACCACGCGGCCATCCCGGGTACTGGAGGTGATGTAGACCGCCCCCCCGAAGGCCGCCTCCAGGCTGCGGTACAGGCGCGCCTCCGGCGACTTCTCGTCGAAGAACCGGGTCCGTGGTGTGTCGCCCATAAACAGGGCGCCCACCGGCACATGGGTCCCGGGCCGGCGGATGATGCGGTACGGATCGACCACCTCGTCGCGCAGCACGACAGCGCGCTCGCCGGTCTGCGGATTCCAGCTGACGATGGCATCCGGCCCCTGCGCCTGCTCGGCCTGCAGGTACGCCAGGCTGCCATCGGCGGAGAAGCCGATCGCGGTCTCGATGCGCGTGCTCACCGCCTCATCGTTGATCATCTTCCAGCTGTCACCCGATCGCTCGCGGTAGTACAGCTTGTTGACATTGTCGCTGCCGGACCCGTGGACGAACCGGACTTCGCCCTGGCCATCGGTGGTGAACTCACCGCGCCGCACCGGCGAGGAGGCCATGCGCACGCGCCTGCCGCTGGCCACGTCCATGCGTTCGACGCGGGTGAACGGATCCTCCGCGAACGGCCATACCGTCACCAGCACGTTGCGTTCGTCGCCGGGCAGATCATCGGCCAGGAACGCCGCGACCGCCTCGACTTTCTTCGGCTGGATGCGGGTACCCGGGCCCTTGCTTTCGACGCGGTAACCGACCAGCAGCTCGCCGCGATTGCCGTTGGCATCGATGGCGTAGAGCTCGCCGGTGGGATTGGGCTTATCCAGCGCGCCCCACTTCTCGGCCAGGCCGATCAACAGCCGTTCGTTGCTGACCCAGTCGAATTCGTAGGCGTGATTCTTCTGCGGCGGGCGGAAGCTGCCCACGAGCTGCTTGTCGGCCAGCCGCATCACCGCGATCGCGGTGCTGTCCTCCATCGGCACGGTGGCAGCGACATACTCGCCCCCCGGCGATATCTTGATGTCGGTGAAGGTCTCCTGGCGCAGGAACTGCGTCAGATCCACCGCCCATGCGCTGCCCGCGGCAACGCTACCCACGACGACCAGTGCGGCCGTCAACATCGTCCTGCGCATCCTTCCCCCTGCTCCGATGGACACCTTGTCCTGTACACGGATTCTAGGCAGGCGCCGTCTGTCCCGCCAGAGCCGGAAAAGACGACGGCACCGTTGCCGGTGCCGTCGTTGCCACTGCCTTGGAGAGAGAGTCAGGACGTGGGTTCGGGGGGCGTGCGCCGGGTCAGTGGACCCCGCGCACCGCCAGTGTGAGGGCCAGGATGCTGAGGATCACCGCGATGGTGCCGTCAAGCACACGCCAGGTGCTGGGCTTGGTGAACAGCGGCGCCAGCAGGCGTGCACCGAGGCCCTGCGCGGTCAGCCACAGGCAGCTCGCGGTGACCACGCCGGCCGCGAAGGCCATGCGTGCGTGCCCGAAGTTCTCGGCAATGGAGCCGATGACCATCATGTCCAGCCAGAAGTGCGGGTTGATCAGCGAAAAGCCGACCGCCGCCATCAGCACCGCGCGGCGGCTGCCGTCGTCGCTGTCGGCTTCACCCATGCCACCGCCACCGGCAATGGCGCGGCGCGCCGACTTCATCGCGTACCAGGCCAGGAAAGCCACGCCGGTCCACAGCACGGCCGAGGTCAGCCACGGCAGCGCCGAGGTCAACGTGCGCAGGCCGGCCACGCTGGCGAAGATGAAGAACGCATCGATGGCCGCGCAGGTGGCGACCACCGGCACGATGTGCTTGCGCAGGATGCCCTGGCGCAGGATGAAGGCGCTCTGGGCACCGACCACGGCGAACAGGCCGATGCCGGTGGCTGCACCAGAGAACCAGGCACCGAGGCCGGTGCCGGCGGAGATGACCGAAAACATGGGATTCACTGCCTTGTCTTGCTGGGGGGACGGTGCCTCGCGAAGGCGGACAGCACCGGGTACGGGCGCCATTGTCGCGCCGCAACATAGAAAAGACGAGCTAAACTTCCTAAACCAACATTAGTGGAACTTAATAACATGCGCATCGACCATGCCCAGCTGCGCGCGCTCGCCGCCGTGATCCGCGAAGGCAGCTTTGATCGCGCGGCGCAGTCGCTGAATGTCACCCCCTCCGCCATCTCGCAGCGGGTCAAGGCGCTGGAGGATCGTGTCGGACGCCTTCTGGTGAAGCGTGGCGCACCCGCCACTGCCACCGCCGAAGGCCAGGTGCTGGTGCAGCTGGCCGAGCAGACGGCCCTGCTCGAGCATGACGCCCTGCACCGGATGGGGCTGGCCGATGAAGATCTGCCCCAGGCCAGCATCCCGGTGGCTGTGAACCACGACAGCCTGGAAACCTGGTTTCCGCAGGCGGCGCAGCAGTTCGCACTGGGTACCGGCACCACGCTCGACCTGCGCGTGGAAGACCAGGACCATACCGTGGAGCTGCTGCGGCAAGGCACGGTGCTCGGCGCGGTGACCACCCTGGACGAGCCGGTGCAGGGCTGCCAGATCCATGCACTCGGCAGCATCCGTTACGCGGCCACCTGCACGCCGGAGTTCCGCGAACGGCACTTCGCCAAGGGCGTGACCGCGCAGGCGCTGGCACAGGCACCGGTACTGGTGTTCAACCGCAAGGACGAAATGCAGTCGCGCTTTGCCCGGCGCATGGCCGGCGACGACCTGCCCAGCACCGCGCCGACCTGGTGGATTCCCTCCACCCGTGCCTTCGTGCAGGCCAACCTGGGCGGCATGGGCTGGACCATGAACCCCCTGCCGCTGGTCAAGCGGCACCTGGATGCCGGCCGCCTGGTCTACGTGCGACAGCGCGCGTGGGAGGACGTGCCGCTGTACTGGCAGCACTGGAAGGGCGATGTACAGACCATGGCCCTGCTGACCCGCGCGGTGCTGGAGGCATCCTCGACGCTGGTGCGGCGTAGGCGCTGACACCGTATGCATCCCCTCCACAGCGGGCATGCCTCTACTGTGCGGAATCCGATGACAGGATGGGCCGATGCAGACCGATCCGCTGTTCCTGCATATCCGCGTAGTGATGGGCATCATCCTGGGCCTGTCGATCACGACCCTGCTGAAAGGGATTGCGCAGATCATCGAGCATCCGCAGCGACGCGGCTGCTCGGCACTCCATCTGTGCTGGGTGGCATGGACGCTGGTGTCGCTGGTCACCTTCTGGTGGTGGGAGTTCCGCCTGATCGAAGTCCACCGCTGGACGTTCGAGACCTATCTGTTCGTGATCTGCTACTGCGCGACCTGGTTCCTGCTCTGCGCCCTGTTGTTCCCGGATGACCTGCGCGACTACGGCAGCTACGGCAATTACCTGATGCAGCGCCGACGCTGGATATTCGGCGTGATCGGCGCGCTGACGCTGCTGGATCTGGTGGACACCGCGATCAAGGGCACAAGCCGGTGGCATCTGCTGGGCGCGGCGTATCCGGTCCACACCCTGCTGATGCTGCTGGTGGTCCTGCTGGGCTGGAAACTGCACTCCAGCCGGGCACAGCTGCGACTGGCCGCGGCGACCCTGCTCTACCAGATCGGCTATTTCACCGCCGAATACTTCACAATCGGCAACGATTGAACGAGACGGGCAGTTCCTTCAGCGCCCGGTCACAAGGAGGTGCCATGACCATCCGTTACCGCGATGCCCACCCCGACGATGCCGCCGCCTGCATCGACCTGCGCGGGCGTACCCGCGAGAATGCCTTCAGTGCAGCGCAGCTGGCCGAGCTGGGCATCACGACGCAGAGCTGGGCCGAAGGCATCTGCAACGGAGATTTCATCGGACGCATCGCCTGCGACGGCGAGCGCATGGCCGGCTACGGGTTTGCCGACCGCGAAAGCGGCGAGGTGCTGGTTCTGGCCCTGCTGCCGGAGTACGAGAATCTGGGCATCGGCCGACGTCTGCTGCAGGATGTGGTCAGCCTGGCCCGGGATGCCGGTCACCACCGGCTGTTCCTTGCGTGCTCGGCCGACCCGCGCTCGCGCTCGCATGGCTTCTACCGCCATCTCGGCTGGTGCCCGACGGGCGAGATCGACGAAACCGGCGACGAGATTCTCGAACTGCGTTGACCCCAAGCGGAGTGCTGGCCGCTGCGGTCAGTCGACGTCGACCACGTGCAGCTGCGCCTGGACCACCTGCGCCTCGGCGCCGGTGGAACCTGGCGTCAGATTGATCGAGAACTGCAGGGTCACATCCATCGGGCGCAGGGCGAAGCGTGTCAGCTCCTGCGGCTTGATCGGGAAATCGATGCGCAGGGACTGGCCCGCGCGCAGCTCCTGCATCTGCTGCCGCAGCGCGGCCGAGGCCATGCCGCTGCGCAACGCCGTGGTCTTCTCGGAGTGGTTGTCCTTCACCCTGACCGACGGGCCACGGCTGCGGATGTACTCCAGCGGCAGCGACACAGGCTCGCTGCCGCTGTTGCGCAGTTCCAGTTCGACGTTGAGGGTGTCGCCACGGAAACGGCACTGGGCATCGTCCACGCAGCGCGCATGAAGTTCGATCATGGGAGGAAGCTCCTTGCTGTGGGCCGGCAGCGCTGCGGCAGCGGCAAAAGTGGCAATCAACGAAATCACTTGACGGTGCATGTTATCTCCCGGCCGATTTCCCGGCTCAGCAGTTCACGTACTTCCCGCGCGATGTTCCAGGCATGACGCGGCCGGGTCACCGCGCAGTCCACGGAATTCATGATGGTCGCCGCCGGATCGGTCAGCTCACGGGAATCCGGAACGGCAACCAGCACCTCCGGATCCAGAGTGCCATCGGGCTGGACGTAACGCACGGTCTCTTCGTCCGGGTCGTTGTACGAATACTCGTCCGGCACGCCCAAGGTGTGGGCGAACTCGTGGGCGAATGTCCAGGCCGTGGTCGACACGGAGACATCGATATCCGGGAATTCCACCTGCTCCCGGTCATAGGTGCGATGAACGATCAGCCTGTAGTCGCTGCCGCCCTGCACCCACCGCACCTCGTAGCGGATCGGGAAGCTGCGGGTGCCGCACGCGGGATCATGGACGTCCAGCGTGAACCGGCCGTTCCAGAACTGATCGATGCCGCGCTCCATGCGCGCCTTGACCGCCGCCACCTCGGCAGCGGTGACGCCGGGCTTGGGCATCACCTGCACCTTGATCGACACCACCACCTCGCCCTGGGCCTGCAGCGGAACATCGATGCGGTAGCTGACCTGGAAAGGATAGTCATGCTTGTCGCCATTGACGTCATAGGCTTCGTAGTAGCGCCCGTCCACGTCACGGTCGATCTGCGCATCATGGTCCGCCACCCAGCACTGCGGCGCGTCCTCGTCGCGCACGGCGGTGCCGGGCGCTGCGAAGGGGGGTGTCTGCAGGGTCGGCTTCAACAACGGCGCGACGATCGCTGCGATCGCCGCCACTCCGGCGCCTGCACCGGCGCGCCCTCCACCGCCGGCCACCACGTGGGCGCGCTGCTGCTTGCCCGATACCAGTGCGCAACCGCAGCTGGCCCTGTCGCCGTCGCGGGCGACCGGCTGGCCATCGATGACCAGGGTGGCATCGCCGGAAACGATCGAACCCGGACCATGGCGTGCACAGATGACACGGTCGCCGACACGCGCCACGGCGCGCCCTTCGATATCGGTATGCGGGGAACCTGTAAGGACCGAACCGCCCGTCTGCAGGGCGTCACCCACCACGATCAGCATCCGTGACATCGTTGCGCGGCCCCTCCGTGGCCGGTGGTCGTTCTGGAATCAGCCGATAAGTCTACCCCGGAGCGACCGCCGGCAGGATGATGCATTGCACAAAAACCGGACCCGTTCCGGGTAGAATCCTCTGCAAGGATGCTGCAAGGCGTTGTTTCTTCACGCCCTTCCCCTGCCCAGCGCGCATCCTGATCTCCTCCCCTCCGCCAACGATCCCGCCCCCATGAAGAAATTTGGCAAGGCCCTGCTCGCCCTGCTCGTGCTGTTCCTGCTGGCTGCCGCCGTGTTCCTGTACTGGCCGCTGACCCAGCGCTCCGTACCCGCCGCCAGCAACGACAAGCCTGTCGACGTTGTGCTGGTCGGCGCCGGCATCATGAGCATCACCCTGGCCACCTACCTGCAGGAACTGCAGCCGGACTGGAACATCCAGGTCTATGAACGCCTCGACGGCGTCGCCGGTGAAAGCTCCGACGGCTGGAACAACGCCGGCACCGGCCACTCGGCATTCGCCGAGCTGAACTACACCCCGGAACTGCCCGACGGCAGCATCGAGACCAAGCGTGCGGTCGGCATCGCCGAATCGTTCGAGGTCTCGCGCCAGTTCTGGTCGCACCAGGTGAAGGAAGGCCGGCTCAGCGAGCCCAGCGACTTCATCAACCCCACGCCGCACATGAGCTTCGTCTGGGGCGATGACAACATCGCCTACCTGCATAAGCGCCAGCAGGCGCTGGTGAAGAACCCGCTGTTCTACGGCATGCAGTACTCGGAAGACCCGGCACAGATCCGGCAGTGGGCTCCGCTGATGATGGAAGGCCGCGATCCGAAGCAGAAGGTCGCTGCGACCTGGATGCCACTGGGTACCGACGTCAACTTCGGCGTGATCACCCGCCAGTTGACCGCCGGCCTGCAGCGCAGTCCGAACTTCAGCCTGCACCTGAACCACGAAGTCTCGGCACTGCGGCAGAACGCGGACAAGAGCTGGAACGTCACGGTGAAGGACCTCAAGGCCGGCACCGAGAGCACCACCCACGCCCGCTTCGTGTTCATCGGTGCCGGCGGCGCCGCGCTGAAGCTGCTGCAGATGTCAGGCATTCCCGAGTCGAAGGACTACGCCGGCTTCCCGGTGGGCGGCCAGTTCCTCGCCTTCCAGGGCCAGGACGTGACCTCGCGCCATGGCGTCAAGGCCTATGGCATGGCCGAGACCGGTTCGCCGCCGATGTCGGTGCCGCACCTGGATGCGCGCAAGCTGGACGGCAAGCCGGTGGTCCTGTTCGGACCGTTCGCGCTGTACAGCACCAAGTTCCTCAAGCACGGCTCGTGGTGGGACCTGTACTCGTCGGTGACCCACAACAACGTTGCGCCGATGCTGGAAGTGGGCAAGGACAACCTGGACCTGGTGCAGTACCTGATGAGCCAGGCGCGGCTGAATGATGCCGACCGCCAGGCCGAACTGGTCAAGTACTTCCCCAATGCCAAGCCGGGCGACTGGAAGCTGGTCACCGCAGGCCAGCGCGTGCAGATCATCAAGCGCGACCCGTTGAAGGGTGCGGTGCTGCAGTTCGGTACCGAGATCGTGACCGACAAGGACCACACCATCGCTGCGCTGCTGGGCGCTTCGCCCGGTGCCTCGACGTCGCCGCCGATCATGCTGGATCTGATGGCCAAGGCCTTCCCCGAGCAGATGAAGGCCGGCTGGGAAGCCCGCCTGCGTGAGATCGTGCCCTCCTACGGGCGCAAGCTCAACGACAGTGCGGCACTGGTCAACGAGATTCGTTCGATGACCAGCCAGACCCTGAAGCTGCCCTACCTGGAAGTGCCGGCCGATGCCACGGCTGCACCGGCCACACCGCCGGCGCCGACGCCGACGCCGACGCCGGGCAAGGAAAAGCGCAACGCCAACGAGGAACTGCAGGCGCTCTGAGCCCGGGTCTTCGATGACACCTACGGACGGCCACCTTCGGGTGGCCGTTCGCATTCAGGGAGCTCGGCTCTGCCGGGGCTCGCGGTGCGTGTCCCAGGCATCGACCAGCCCGGGCGAATTGTAATGTTGTTAAGAACGATTTACATTTGCGCCTCGCGCGGACGGCCCGCGCTCACCAGACGGACCTGACCCAGCCCGAAGCCGCCGCCCCGGGTACCGCCCGGCTGTTGCCGCCCTTCCGACTCTCCCGCATCGAGCCCACCAAGATGTCCCTGCACTCCCCTACCCGCCCGCTCCGTCGCGCGCTGCTGCCGGCCGCGCTGCTCGCATCCCTGGCCCTGTCGACACCGTCAGCGTTCGCCGCCGGCGATGCCGCAGCCGATGCCAAGACCCTGGACCGCGTCAGCGTGCGCGCCGACCAGGCTGCGCCGCCCTCAAGCAGCACCCGCCTGCCGATCACCCTGCAGGAAACGCCGCAGTCGGCCACGGCCATCAGCCTGCAGCGCCTGCAGGACGAATCGCTGTTCAGCATCAACGACGTGCTGCGCAACGTCACCGGCGTCAGCGTGTCCTTCTATGACACCCAGCGCCCGCTGTACTACGCCCGCGGCTTTGCCATCACGGACTTCCAGGTCGATGGCATTCCGACCTACAGCGGCTCCACCAACCAGGAATACGACACCGCCTTCTATGACCGCATCGAAGTGATCCGCGGTGCCAACGGCCTGCTCAGCGGCGCGGGGGTGCCTTCGGCCACGGTCAACCTGCTGCGCAAGCGCCCCGGCAAGGACTTCGACGCCTCGTTCTCGGTGAGCGCCGGCAGCTGGGACTACCGGCGCATGGAGGCCGACGTCACCGCGCCGCTGACCGCAGATGGCCGGTTCCGCAGCCGCGTGGTCGCCGCCTATACCGATCGTGATTTCTATTACGACCGCTACAAGGAGAACAAGATGGCCGGCATGGCGGTGCTGGAGGGCGACCTGACCGACAGCACCACGGTCACCCTCGGCTACCAGACCCAGGACAACAACCCGGTCGGTTCGACCTGGGGTACCGTGCCGTTCTTCGACAGCCGCGGCGACTTCGCGCACCTTCCGCGCTCAACCAACCTGGCACCGAAATGGAGCTACTGGCAGCGCGAGACCAGCACGGTGTTCGCCAACCTGGAGCAGCGCTTCGGCGAGGACTGGCTGCTGAAGATCAACACCGCCCACACCCGTGGCAATGTGCAGAACATGCGCCTGTACGGCACCGGCAATCCCGATCCGGCCACCGGTGCGGGCATCTACCTGCGCACTGCCGCTGGCGACTCCGAGGACACCCGCCGCAACATCGATGCCTACCTGACCGGCACGTTCCCGCTGTTCGGCCGCGAGCATGACGTCACCCTGGGTGCCCAGTGGTCCGACCTGGAAGGCACCACCCACACCGTTGCCCTGAACTACCCGCGCGACTGGGCCACCTGCGGCCGCGAGCGCTGCTACTACATCCCCAACGTGTACGACTGGAACGGCGACATCTCCGAGGTGACCTACACCCGTACCGGCGCGCGCCGCGTGCAGAAGACCACGCAGAGCGGCGTCTACCTGGCCGCGCGCCTGCGCCTGGCCGATCCGCTGTCGTTGATCGCGGGTGCGCGCCTGAGCCGCTGGGAAACCCTCAGCCGCTCCTACAGCGTGGCCGGTGCGTATACCGGGACCAGCGGGGCCTACAAGGTCAGTGATGAAGTGACCCCGTACGTGGGACTGGTCTACGACGTCACGCCGCAGTTCTCGGTCTATGCCAGCTACACCGAGATCTTCAACCCGCAGAACTTCAAGGACCGCAACGAGAACCTGCTGGCGCCGGTGCAGGGCTCGAATCTGGAAGCGGGCATCAAGACGCAGTGGTTCGATGGGCGACTGACCGCGAACGCCGCTGTGTTCGAGGCCAAGCAGGACAACTATGCCGTGCGCGACATGGGAGTGCCGGAAGGCTCGCTCAGCGATGGCACCTCGGCCTACATCGGCGTCAACGGCACCAAGTCGCGTGGCTGGGAAATGGACGTCAACGGCGAGATCCTGCCGGGCTGGACGGTCAACGCCGGCTTCACCCATGTCAAAGTGACCCGCGCCGCCACCGACCTGCTGTACGCCAACCCGCCCGAAGACCTGCTGCAGCTCAACACGCAGGTGCGCCTGCGCGGTGCGCTGGAACGCCTGAGCCTGGGCGCCGGCGTGCAATGGCAGAGCAAGGTGCAGGGCTACAACATCCCCTACCCGCTGGGCGGCACGGTAACCGTGAACCAGCCGGCCTACACGCTCGTGCAGTTCAACGCCAACTACCGTATCAGCGACAACTGGACGGCAACGCTGAGCGTGCGCAACGCGCTGGACAAGACCTACTGGGCGAACCTGGACTACAACAACTACGGCGAACCGCGCTTCGTCGCCGCCAGCCTGCGCTGGAAGTTCTGAGAACGACCGGCTGAAAGCCTGCAACCTGAATGGGCCCGCCATTGGCGGGCCCTTTCTTTTTGCTGCGCTGCAGGTTGCGTCGCCTTCCGTAATTATGGCGTAATTATCTCAACGCCAATCGGAAGCCGGTCGATGAACCCGAGCTGGGACACGCTGGAACGCAGCCGCCAGGCACGTCTGCAGCGGGCTGCGCCCTGGAGCAGAGGCCGTGCAGTGGCCGCCGACGATGTGGGCGAGCTGCTGCACGCCCTGCTTGAACCCGGCGACAAGGTCTGCCTCGAGGGCAACAACCAGAAGCAGGCCGACTTCCTGGCCGAATGCCTTGCCGGGCTGGACCCCGCCCGCGTGCATGATCTGCACATGGTGCAGTCGGTGCTGTCGCTGCCCTCGCATCTGGACGTGTTCGAGCGGGGCATTGCCTCGAAGCTGGACTTTTCCTTCTCAGGCCCGCAATCGGTGCGACTGGCCAACCTGGTGGCCGAAGGGCGGATCCAGATCGGGGCCATCCACACCTACCTGGAACTGTTCGGCCGCTACTTCATCGACCTCACGCCGCGCGTGGCCCTGGTCGCAGCGCAGGCCGCCGACCGCGACGGCAACCTCTACACCGGGCCGAACACCGAAGACACGCCGGTGATCGTCGAGGCGACCGCCTTCCGTGGCGGCATCGTCATCGCCCAGGTCAACGAGATCGTCGACACCCTCCCCCGCGTCGATATCCCCGCCGACTGGGTCAACTTCGTCGTGCAGGCACCACGCCCGAACCACATCGAACCCCTGTTCACCCGCGACCCGGCACAGATCTCCGAGATCCAGGTGCTGATGGCGATGATGGCGATCAAGGGCATTTACGCCGAATACGGTGTGAACCGGCTCAATCACGGCATCGGCTTCGACACGGCCGCGATCGAACTGCTGCTGCCGACCTATGCCGAATCGCTGGGCCTGAAGGGCAAGATCTGCCAGCACTGGGCGCTCAATCCGCATCCGGCGCTGATTCCCGCGATCGAGTCGGGTTTCGTGAAGTCCGTGCACTCGTTCGGTTCGGAACTGGGCATGGAGAAGTACATCGCCGCGCGCGGTGATGTGTTCTTCACCGGCGCCGATGGCTCGATGCGCTCCAACCGCGCGTTCTCGCAGACCGCCGGCCTGTATGCGTGCGACATGTTCATCGGCTCGACGCTGCAGGTCGACCTGCAGGGCAACAGCTCAACCGCCACCCGCGACCGCATCGCCGGCTTCGGTGGCGCGCCGAACATGGGCTCGGATGCGCGCGGCCGCCGTCATGCCAGCGACGCCTGGATCAAGGCCGGCCAGCAGGCCGCACGCCCGGGCGAGATGCCACGCGGGCGCAAGCTGGTGGTACAGATGGTGGAGACCTTCCGCGAACACATGGCACCCGCGTTCGTTGACCGCCTCGATGCGTGGGCGCTGGCCGAACGCGCTGGCATGCCACTGCCACCGGTGATGATCTACGGCGATGACGTGAGCCATGTGCTGACCGAGGAAGGCATCGCCAACCTGCTGCTGTGCCGCACCGCGGAGGAGCGCGAACAGGCGATCCGCGGCGTGGCCGGTTACACCACGGTCGGCCTGGGCCGCGATCGCGCGATGGTGGAGAACCTGCGCGACCGGGGCGTGATCCGGCGACCGGAAGATCTCGGCATTTCGGTGCGCGACGCCAGTCGTGACCTGCTGGCCGCGCGCTCGGTGAAAGACCTGGTGCGCTGGTCCGGCGGTCTCTACGACCCGCCCAAGCGCTTCCGCAACTGGTAAGGGGCACGCGATGGAAACCCTCGACTATCGATTCGACGGAAGAACCCCGGTGCGGTTCCCGCACGACGCAGTGCTGGTGGGCGTGCTGGCGTCCGGCAATCTGGAAGTCCTGCTGGAACCTGCCGCGCAGGACGGCGCAATGACCGTACATGTCGTCACCGCCGCGCAGGGCTTCGGCACCATCTGGCAGGCGGTCATCGGTGATTTCGCCCGGCGGCATCCGCTGCGCGACGTGCGCGTATCGATCAACGATGCCGGTGCCACCCCGGCGGTGGTCAGCCTGCGCCTGGACCAGGCGGTGGAGACACTGCTCGCCGGAGAACCGCGATGAATCCGATGCAACGACGCAGCTACCACGAGGCCGATGCCCGTGCCCGTATCGCCGGGCTGGTCGATGCCGGATCGTTCACCGAGTATCTCGGGCCGGCCCGGCGCGCCATGAGCCCGCACCTGGCACAGCTGGACCAACCCGCCGCGTTCGACGATGGCATCGTGGTCGGTGCAGCCTCGCTGCGTGGCAGGCGTGTGCTGATTGCTGCACAGCAGGGCGAATTCATGGGGGGCGGTGTCGGCGAAGTGCATGGCGCCAAGCTGACCGGCCTGCTGCGCCGGGCCGCGCAACACAGGCCCGACGGTGTGCTGCTGCTGCTCGACACCGGCGGCGTGCGCCTGCATGAAGCCAATGCGGGCCTGATCGCCATTTCCGAGATCATGCGCGCGACCCTGGACGCGCGCGCCACCGGCGTGCCGGTGGTGGCCCTCATCGGCAGCGGCAACGGCGCCTTCGGCGGCATGGGCATCGTCGCCCGCTGCTGCACCACGGTGATCATGTCCGAGGAAGGGCGACTGTCGCTGTCCGGGCCGGAAGTGATCGAGACCGTGCGCGGCGTAGAGGAGTTCGACTCGCGTGACCGTGCCCTCGTATGGCGGGTGACAGGCGGCAAGCACCGCTACCTCATCGACCAGGCGCAGGTTCTGGTTCCCGATGCCATCGATGCATTCGCCCAGGCCGCATTCGAGGCGCTGCAGCCAGACGCCGCCAGCGCAGACGCCGATGCCGCGCTGGCCGCGCTGCAGCAGCGACATGCCGCCCTGCAGGCCCGGGCAGAGGCCTGGGGGGACTGCCGCGATGGTCTGGAGATCTGGGCACGCCAGGGAATCGATGATCCCGAGCGCCTGCCGCTGCTGGACACCGACGCGTTCCTCGCCGCCACCGCCCACAGGAAACTGCCATGACCGCGCCGCTGCAGCCCCTGCTTGACGCGCTGTTCCCGCGCGGCCACGACGTAAGCGTGCACGATTCCGTGCTGACGGGAAGCGCCAGTACCGAAGATGGCGAGGTCACGGTCATCGGCACCACTGACAAGCTGGAAGTCGGTGTCGATCATGCGCTGGCACTGGCGGCAACAGTACTCGCCAGCACCGCCGCACATCCGCAGCGACCAATCGTGATGCTGGTGGATACCGCAGGCCAACGCCTTTCGCGCCGCGACGAACTGCTCGGCATCAACGGTTACTTCGCCCACCTCGCGCAATGCCTGGACGTCGCGCGGCGACGCGGCGCACGGCTGGTGACCCTGGTCCATGGCGAGTCG
The DNA here is from genome assembly GCF_056760395.1 of Stenotrophomonas sp. STEN009. Taxonomy (NCBI): domain Bacteria; kingdom Pseudomonadati; phylum Pseudomonadota; class Gammaproteobacteria; order Lysobacterales; family Lysobacteraceae; genus Stenotrophomonas; species Stenotrophomonas sp. STEN009. Next base: position 23,332 of record NZ_JBRRES010000001.1, read on the forward strand.
GTCAGCGGTGGCTTCCTCTCGTTCGGCCTGATGGCGGACACGATCCATGCGCTGCCGGATGCCCAGGTTCGGGTGATGGACCTGCGGGCGATGGCTCGCGTAACCAAGCAACCGCTGGAAAAGCTGCAGGCGCTGAGCCTGACTTCGCCGGTGTTCGCACCCGGGGTGGAAAACTACGTGGCGATGGGTGCGGTACGGTCGCTGTGGTCGGGCGAGCTGGCGCAGGCCTTGCTGGATGCCCTGCGCGCGCCGGCCGACGGCGACCACCGTGCCGCACTGGGTGCCGAACGGGGGGGCCGCCTGCAGGCGGCTGCCGTCGCGGGCGCGGTGGCCAACGGCGATGCCTGAGCGTCTGGCCCGCCACACGCTGGTCTGGTTGTCGGCCCACGCCGACTGGCGGGCCGATGTGGCTGCGCAGGAACCGCGGCTCGCCGCATGGTTCGCGCAGGGATTGCCGGCAATGGTCGCGCGACGCGCGGCAGACGACCCCGATTCCCGCCTGCGGCTGGGTGTGCCGTTGCCACCGGGCGAAGGCAAACAGCGGCTTGCACTGCGGGTGCCGCTGCAGGATGTACAGCGTCGGCAGGCGCCGCCGGCACTGACCGACATCCTCGCGGCAGGCGTATGCCCCGCCTGGCAGGCACCGTTGCACGCTCTCGCCACGCTCGCGCCGGCCCGTGTGTTCGGCGCATTCGCCTGGCAGCACGTCACTGGCCTGCCTTATGTGCATGACCGTTCCGATATCGACCTGCTCTGGGAGGTCCCGGATGCGGCAGGGGCCGATGCGCTGGTGACACGGCTGCGGGCGTGGGAAGCGCAGCATCCGCAGCGGGTCGACGGCGAGCTGTGCCTGGCCCGTGGCGCTGCGGTGAACTGGCGCGAGTACGCCGGCAGCAGCCGCCAACTGCTGGTCAAACGCCTTGACGGCGCAGCCCTGGAAGCACGCCACCGTCTATTCGAGGACAGCGGGGTGGCCGCATGAACGCCGTCGCGCCGCGCCTTGCCGGCCGCAGCACCGCGCCCGACAGTGCACGCCTAGGCCGCATGGCGATCGCCGCGCTGCATGCCGAGCTGGCCTGTGCGCCCAAGCCCGGCCTGGTCACGCCGTTCGACAGCGGCAGCCATGACGACATGGATGCCGGTACGTTCCTGCGCAGCCTGTTTGCCCTGCGCCACTATTTCACTGCGGTTGCCCGCGATGGCGCCGCCGAAGCGCCTTTCCATCGGCTGCGCGACCACGGCCTGGCCGCCGAAGCGGCGATGCTGCGCGCCACCGGCGGCGTCAACACCCACCGCGGAGCGATCTTCAGCCTGGGCTTGCTGGTGGCAGCGTCAGCCTCGTGCCGCACGCGTCTGGGCCGAGCCGCGACAGGTGAACAGGTATGCCAGGCGGTCTGCCAATGGGCGGACGCCTTCGCCACCTCGCCCCTGGATGTGAACAGTCCGGGGCAGCGCGCGCGCGCCCGTCACGGCGTGCCCGGCGTACGCGAGCAGGCGGCCGCTGGATACCCCCTGCTGCGTGGGCTGGCCCTGCCGGCACTGCGCCATGCGCTGGGCGCAGGGCTGCCACGCGAAGCTGCACTGGCCCATACCCTGATGCATCTGGTCGCAGAGGTCGAGGATCTGAACCTGCTGCATCGGGGCGGTGTTGCCGGACTGCGCTGGGCCCAGCAGCAGGCACGCGGATTCCTCGACGCCGGCGGTGCCTTTGCCGCCGGCTGGCAACCCCGCCTGCAGGACATCGGCGATGCCTTCGTCGCACGCCGGCTCAGCCCGGGTGGCAGCGCCGATCTGCTGGCCTGCAGCGTCTTCCTGCTGTTGCAGGAGCAGGCGTGATGCTGGCCCTGCTCTGTCCGGGACAAGGTGCCCAGCATGCTGCGATGTTCGATCACGTGCGCGGCAACAACGCCGCGCATGGCGTGCTGCTCGCCGCCAGCGAGGTGCTGCAGCGCGACGTGTTCACCGCTGCTGCGGCCGAGGACCGGTTCGACAATGCGCAGGCACAACCGCTGCTGTGCGCGGCCAGTCTGGCGCAGTGGCACGCCCTGCGCGATGCATTGCCGGTGCCGACCGTGGTGGCCGGCTACAGCATCGGCGAACTGGCGGCGCATGCCATTGCCGGCACCTTCGACGCTGGCAGCTGCCTGGCCCTGTCGGCACAGCGCGCGCATCTGATGGACGGTGCCAGCGCGGCAGGCGCCGGCATGCTGGCGGTGCTGGGCCTGGATCGTACGACGTTGCAAGCGCTGTGCGATGCGCAGGGTACCCACATCGCCATCGTCAACGGCGAGGATCACTTCATTGTGGGAGGCATCCGGCACACCCTGCAGCCGCTGGCCGATGCGGCGCACGCGCTCGGTGCGCAGGTGCGTCCGTTGCCGGTCCACGTCGCCGCCCACACGCCCCTGCTGGCGGCTGCGGTGGCGCCCTTCGCCGCCGCGCTGGAGCGCTCGGGCATGCGGGCACCCCGCCTGCCGCTGCTGGCGGGCGTCGATGCACGGCCCGTGCGCGATGCCGCAACGGCGGTGCACAGCCTGTCGGCACAGCTGGCACAGACCATCGAGTGGGCACAGGTGATGCGGCAGGCCTTCGAGCGCGGCGCGCGGGTGTTCCTGCAGCTGGGCCCGGGCAATGCGCTCGCACGCATGGTCGCGCCGTCCTACCCCTGCTGCGAGTTCCGCGCGGTGGAAGAGTTCCAGAGCCTGCATGGCGCTGCGGCATGGGTCCGCAGTGCGCTGCAGCGCCTGCAGTAACGGGTTCGAGCAGTACGTATCACGCAACACTGCAGTACGTCGCCTTACCCCGGGGATGGCGGGTCTCCATCCGCGCTGTACGTGAGCCACGTGTCTGGGAGGGCGCATGAGTCCACAAATCGCAACGATCATCGGTCTGGTGATCATGTTCATCGTCGCCACCGCACTGCCGATCAACATGGGCGCAGTGGCCTTCGCACTGGCCTTCATCATCGGTGGTGTCTGGGTCGGCATGGGCGGCAAGGAAGTCCTCGCCGGCTTTCCCGGCGATCTGTTCCTGACCTTGGTCGGCATCACCTACCTGTTCGCCATCGCACAGAAGAACGGCACCATCGACCTGCTGGTGCACTGGGCGGTACGCGCGGTGCGCGGCCACATCGTGGCCATTCCGTGGGTGATGTTCGTGGTCACCGCGGTGCTGACCGCCTTCGGCGCCCTCGGCCCGGCAGCGGTGGCGATCATCGGTCCGGTCGCGCTGCGCTTCGCCAAGCAGTACAACATCAACCCGTTGATGATGGGCCTGCTGGTCATCCACGGTGCGCAGGCCGGCGGCTTCTCGCCGATCAGCGTGTACGGCAGCATCACCAATGGCGTGGTGCAGAAGGCCGGGCTGGAGGTCACCGAGATGGCAGTGTTCCTGACCAGCCTCGGCTTCAACTTCATGATGGCGATCATCTGCTTCCTCGCCTTCGGCGGCATCGCGCTGATGCGACGTGGCTCGATTACCGCGGGCGGTGCGGAACTGGCAATGGCCGGTGGTCCGCAGGCGTCGTCGCGGCAGTTCGCCATCGAAGGCCATGGCGCGCTGGTGGCGGCCGGCGGCGGCACCCTGAGCAACGATCCGGCGGCGCTGGATGCAGTGGGTCTGACCCGGGAGCGGTTGTTCACCCTGGTCGGCCTGCTCGGCCTGGGCGTGGCGGCACTGATCTACAACCTCAACGTCGGCCTGGTGTCGATCACCGTCGCAGTGGCGCTGGCACTGCTCTCGCCGCAGAGCCAGAAGGGTGCGGTGGATGGCATCAGCTGGTCGACCGTTCTGTTGATCTGTGGCGTGGTGACCTATATCGGCGTGCTGGAGCATGCGGGCGCGGTCGACTTCATCGGCAACGGGGTCTCCAACATCGGCATTCCGCTGCTGGGCGCTCTGCTCGTGTGCTACGTCGGCGGTATCGTCTCCGCATTCGCATCGTCCGCGGCGGTGCTCGGCGCAACGATTCCACTGGCGGTGCCGTTCCTGATGCAGGGGCACCTGGGTGCAGCCGGCGTGATCTGCGCACTGGCAGTGTCGTCCACCATTGTCGATGTCAGCCCCTTCTCCACCAACGGTGCACTGGTCGTGGCATCGGCGGCGAAGGAAGAACGCGAGACGCTGTTCCGCCGCTTCCTGGTCTACAGCGGCCTGGTGGTGGCATTGGGGCCGCTGCTGGCCTGGCTGGTGTTCGTGGTGCCGGGCTGGATGTAGGCGATGACCGGTCGTGCCGGCTGACGGCCGGCACTACCGCCAGCGGGTACACTCTGCCAATGGCCATCGCCCCTGCTCCACGGTCCCCGAAGAAGCGCGCCCCTCTGTACGAGGAGGTCGCCGAACATGTGCGTGAGCGCATCTATGACTATCGCCTGCCCCCCGGCGAATGGATCGACGAGCCTGCGCTGTGCAGTGAACTGGGCATCAGCCGCACCCCCCTGCGCGAGGCGTTGAAGCTGCTGGCAGCCGAAGGCCTGGTGCAGATCGACGCCGGGCGCGGCAGCCGGGTAACCCGGCTGACGCTGGAGGACCTCAACCAGCTGTTCCCGGTGATGGCCATGCTGGAGGGCCGCTGCGCGCATGAGGCGGTCAGGCATATCGATGATGCGGGCGTGGCCCAGCTGGAATCCCTGCATGCCGCGATGGAAGCGGCGGCGGCTGACGGCAACATCGCCGAGTATTACCGCAACAACTACCTCATCCACGAAACCGTGCAGCACTATGCCGGCAATCCGTGGCTGATCCGCATCACCCACGACCTGCACCGCATCCTGAAGATGCATCGCGGCCGGCAGCTGCTGACGCCCGGACGCACTGCGCAGTCGCTGGCCGAGCACCGCGAGCTGATGGAGTGCTTCCGTCGCCGTGACGCCGACGCGGCAGAGCGCACGATGGAGCGGCACCTGCTCAGCCAGGGCCAGGCACTGGCCGCCTACGTGGCGGCCGGGGGCCTGCTGAACGTACCGGCGCCGCTGCCGACCGAAGGCGGTGCCTGAGCGAGCTGTCGCCCCGCCGGGCGTGGCCCGCATTGCGGGCGGTGGCTGACCCTGTTCCTGTGGCGTCAATCGCCGCAGCTACCGCCGTCGCTGCCACAGTCCGCAGAGGGGGCATTGCCCTCGTGGGCGCCATCGCTGGCCCAGATCGCGCCGTCCTGGCTGCGTGCCTGCAGTCCGAGCGGGCCCTCGGCGGCTGCCACCAGCAGGCAGACGACGGCGCCGATCAGCGGCAGCAGCCAGATCACCAGCACCTGCGCGGCCCGGTTGCCCGACGACAATTCCTGCCGACGCAGAATGACCCAGCTCGCCAGCAGATTCAGGCCCAGCACCAGCAGGACCAGCAGAAGGGTCACGATCAGCACCAGGCGTCTCCCGGCATGGATATCGACGCCATTATGGCCCGCCGCCCCGCCAATGGCCCTGCCTGTCATGAAGATGGGACAATGTAGCGCGCGCCGGCCTGCCTCTTGGCCGCCGGGGCCCCCCGCACCACACGGAAGAAGAAGAACAACAACATGCTGAAAGTCATTTTCGATACCGACCCGGGCGTCGACGACGCCCTGGCCCTGCTGTACCTGCACAAGCATCCGCAGATCGACCTGATCGGCGTTACCACCACCTTCGGCAACGCCTCGGTGGAGTCCACCACCCACAACGCGCTGTACCTGAAGCAGGCCTGGGCGCTGACTGCGCCGGTCGCGCGTGGCGCCGCGGGCCCACTGCAGCCCGATGCCACTCCGGAAGCCTGGCCGGTGCACATCCACGGCCACAATGGCCTGGGCAATCACCCGGTGCCCGCCCAGCTGGACGTGACCGCCGACGCTCGTCCTGCGCACCAGCTGATCATCGATCTGGTGCGGGCCCATCCAGGCGAGGTCACGCTGGTCGCGGTCGGCCGCATGACCAACCTGGCCCTGGCCCTGCAGCAGGCACCGGAGATCGCCGGCCTGGTGCGTGGCGTGGTCATCATGGGGGGCGCCTTCCACGTCAACGGCAACATCACCCCGGCCGCCGAGGCCAATATCTGGGGCGATGCGGAAGCCGCCGACGTGGTGTTCACCGCACAGTGGCCGGTCACCGCGATCGGCCTGGACGTGACCACCCGCGTCGAGATGGACCGTGACGGCCTGGACAAACTGGCTGCGGTCGGGGGTGCCGATGCCGAACTGGTGCGTGCGCTGTCGCAGGATTACGTGGACTTCTACCTGCAGGCCGGCCACAAGGGCATGGTCGTGCACGATTGCTGCGCCTGCATCGCGCTCACCCGCCCGGAGCTGTTCCGCTTCGAGCGCGCAAGCGTGCGCGTGGCCACCGACGGCGTCGCCCGTGGCATGACCATTCCCAAGCCTGAAGGCCAGGCATTCGGCCCCAGCGTATGGGACGGCCACGTGGTGCAGTCGATTGCCATTGGCGTGGATGCCGCCGCCGTGCTGGCCGACATCGAGCAGACGCTGAAGGTGTGACCGGCTAGGATCCGCCCTGCTTGCCAGGGCGGGTCTTCCGCGTCGATGCCGTTTCCGGCAGCGTCCACAGCACCGGCAACACCAGCAATGCGACCAGCGCGATCATCGCGCCCGGTGCCGCCGCCCAGCCGCTGCGCTCCACCCACCACTGCGCCAGCCACGGTGTCGCACCGCCGAAGACCGCCGTGGCCATGGTCACGCCCAGTGCCAGCCCGCTTACCCGGCCCTCGCCCGGAAACTGCTCGGCCGTGGCCGGTGCCGCGACCGCGCTCACGCCACCGGCCACGCAGGCCAGCAGCACCGCAGCAACGGCGATACCCAACGGCGTGGTATGCGCCATCCAGCCGAACAACGACAGCGGCAGCAACGCCGCCAGTACCGTCAGGCCCAACAGCAGCGGGCGCCGGCCGAAGCGATCGGACAACGCACCGCACAAGGGAGTGATGGCGATCACGGCCACCGCCGCGATCGTCGACAGCCACAGGGCATCGCCCTCGCCGTGCCCCTGCGCGTGCAGGAACGCGGGCACATAGGTGATGCCGACGTAGTAGGTGATCGAGCCCAGCGCGGAAATGGCGAAGGTGCGCGCTACCGCCTGCGGATGGTGGCGCAGCACGTGGCGCAGCGGCGTGGCAGGAATGCTGCCCTCGCGACGCTGCCGCTCGAACTCCGGCGATTCATGCATGCCCGAACGCGCGATCAGGATGACCAGCGCCAGTGCAGCACCGACGAAGAACGGAATGCGCCATCCCCAGCTGTCCAGTTGTACCTGCGGCAGCAGCGCGACCGTCAGTGCGGAGATCGCCACCGCCAGCAGCGCGCCCACTTCGCTGGCCGCCGAGGCCAACGAGGTCACCAGTCCACGCCGGCGTGCCGGAGCGCTTTCCAGCAGATAGGCGACTACGCCCGTGTATTCACCGCCCACCGAGAATGCCATCACGCACCGCAGCACCAGCAGCAGCACACCCGCCGTCGTGCCCGCCGTCGCGGCGGTAGGCAGCAGCGCGGTGGCCAGCATGGCTGCAGCCATCAGCGCCATCGAGGCCAGCAGCATCCAGCGCCGCCCCAAGCGGTCGCCGAGGTGACCGAAGCACAGCGCGCCGAGTGGGCGCATCAGGTAGGACACGGCAAATCCCGCAAGGGTGACCAGCATCGCCTGTTCGCCGCCGCCGAAAAACACCCGCGACAGCACCGTGGCGAAATAGAGGTACAGGGTAAAGTCGTACCACTCCACCACGGTGGACAGGCCGGCGACCCACATCGAGCGCTGCTGTGTCGCACTCATCGCCTGTTCGCCTTCGCCACCGTCGTTTCCCTGTCTGCGGTCCGTGCGCAGGGTGCCACCACGCGGGTGACGGCACAGTGGACCCGCTGCACGACGGGCGCGGACCGCAGACGGCTCAGGGTGCGCGGCGCAGGGTGATCAGGGTGATCTCCGAGGGCACGCCGATGCGTGCCGGGAAGCCGGCCCACAGTCCCGCACCGTTGCTCACATACAGCGTCATGTCATCGACGCGGTACCGTCCGGAGACGAAACCGCCGTTGGCACGCTTCACCAGCTGGTCCATGCCGAGGATCTGGCCGCCATGGGTATGGCCGGACAGCTGCAGCTTGACCCCGCGTGCGGCCGCGTCCTTCGCATTGCGTGGGCGGTGGTCGAGCAAAATCACCGGGGCGGCCGGATCCGCACCCGCCAGCGCCGCCTCCAGATCGGGCAGCGGCAGGCCATAGCGCGCGGCCACCGGATCGGTGACACCGGCGATCGTCATCGCTGCATCCCCACGCCGCACCTGCACGTGGCTGTTCTCCAGCACCTGCATGTGCAGCGCACGGAACGCCTGCATCCATTCGCTGTACTGGGCGTAGTACTCGTGATTGCCGGTGATGGCGATCACCCCGTCCGGCGCCCTCAGTTCACCCAGGGGCCGGAAGTCGTTGCGCCGTGCCTGCACGGTGCCATCGATCAGGTCGCCGGTGATGACGACCAGGTCGGGCGTCAGGGCATTGCTTTCGGCCACGACCTGACGCACCCAGTCGCCGGTCAGCAGGCGGCTGGCGTGGATGTCGGTAAGCTGCAGTACGCGGTAACCCTCGAACGCGGCAGGCAGGCCGGCAATGGCCACCTCGATCTGTCGGGTCTTGGGCACCGCCATGCCCTGGCTCACGCCCCAGGCACCGACCAGCAGAGCCAGCAGGCCTGCGCCCGGGCGCAGCCACGGCGCGCGCAGCGCTGCGGTCACACGGGGCCTGCGCAGAACCCACGCGCCAAGCAGGCCCACGTCCATTACCAGCATCACCAGTGCCAGCAGCAGTACCGCAGTGGAGCCGGTGGCGAGCACGGCGATGGCCAGCTTGGGGATTTCCGGCGAGGCCATCGTGCCCCAGAACGTGGCCACGATCCGCAGCTGGACGGCGATGGCTACCAGCAGCAGGGACAGCAGTACCTTCAACCACACGGGCAGGCGCAGCGGCCAGAACAGGCGAAGGGCCACATACACGCCCATCAGCAAACCAATCGTACTCAGCACTGCGACGTTCCTGGACGAAGACAAGAGCCCGCCATGGTGACGGCTGCGGACAGCGTTGTGTAGAGCCGGGCCATGCCCGGCTGCTCAGTTCGCAGTCGAGCACGCTGGACGCTACGGAAGCCCGAGGCGCTCCACCCGCAGGCGGACAATGCGCCGCTTCTCCATGGCCAGTACGGTGATGCGGGCATCCGCTACTTCGACCGCATCGCCCACATCCGGCAGGCGGCCAAGCTGGTCCAGCACCAGGCCGGAGATGGTCATGTAGTCGGCACTGCGGGGCAGCGACACGCCGGCCAGCCGTTGCAGGTCATCCAGCGTCAACGCGCCGTCGGCCTCCCATTGGCCCTCGTCCAGCGCCACTACGCCGTAACGCTCGTCCTGGGTATCGACCAGATCGCCCGCGATCGCCGCCAGCAGGTCATTGGCGGTCACCAGGCCTTCCACACTGCCGTACTCGTCCACCGCTACCGCCAGCGGTACCGGGTGCAGGCGGATCAGTTCAAGCGCCTGCAACGCGCTGGCGCTGGACAGCACGTACTGCGGCTGGCGCAGGTTGGCTTCCAGCTGCAGCGGCCTGCCCTGCAGCAGGTCGGCCAGCAGGTCGCGGCTCTGCACCACACCACGCAGGCTGTCCAGATCACCCTCGCCCACGAGCAGGCGCGTGTGCGGCGACGCCACCAAGCGCGCCACCACGTCGTCCTGGCCGCGCGCCAGATCGATCCACTGCACGTCGGCGCGCACGGTCATCACACTGGACACAGGCCGGTCAGCCAGGCCCAGCACGCTGCGGATCATCTCGTGCTCGGCCGGCTGCAGGCGTTCCTCCGGATCACCGTGGTCTTCTTCGCTGGCATCGTCGTGGCCATTGGCCGGACGGGCGCCCAGCAGGCGCAGCACGGCATCGGCAGTGCGCTGACGGAACGGCTGGCGACGCTCGTTGCGCTCGCGGTTGAAGCGCACCCACTGGTTGAAGGCTTCCACCAGGATCGAGAACGCGATCGCCGCGTACAGGTAGCCCTTTGGAATCTTGTAACCCAGCCCCTCGGCGACCAGGCTGAAGCCGATCATCAACAGGAAGCCCAGGCACAGCACCACCACCGTGGGATGCTTGTTGACGAAGCGGGTCAGCGGCTTGCTGGCCACCAGCATCAGTGCCATCGCGATGGTCACCGCGGCATACATCACGCCCAGGTTGTCGACCATGCCCACGGCAGTGATCACCGAGTCCAGCGAGAACACGGCGTCCAGCACTACGATCTGTGCCACCACCATGGCAAAGCTGGCGTAGACCTTCTTGCCGTCTTCCTGGTGACTGCGGCCCTCCAGCCGCTCATGCAGCTCCATGGTGCCCTTGAACAGCAGGAACAGGCCACCGCCCAGCAGGATCAGGTCGCGTCCGGAGAAGCTGTGACCGAACAGCGTGACCAGCGGCTCGGTCAGCTTCATGATCCACGCCAGCGCGGCCAGCAGCACCAGCCGCATCAGCAGCGCCAGGGTCAGGCCGATCACCCGCGCACGGTCGCGCTGGTGCGGCGGCAGTTTGTCGGCAAGGATCGCGATGAACACCAGGTTGTCGATGCCGAGCACGATCTCCAGCACCACCAGGGTTGCAAGTCCCATCCATATCGAGGGGTCAGCCAACCATTCCATTTCGGGTCCGTTTCGTCAGTAGGTCAGGGGGAAAAACAAAAGCTTCAGCCGCCATCGTGCGCCTGCGTCGGGTCGTAGCCGAGCAGGTCGCCGGGTGTGCATTGCAGCTCCCGGCAGATGGCATCCAGCGTGGAAAAGCGGATGGCGCGGGCCTTGCCGGTTTTCAGGATGGACAGATTGGCCAGCGTGATGTCGATGCGCCCCGCCAGCTCGGACAGGGTCATGCCACGCGCCTGCAGCATGCGGTCCAACGTGATCACTACGGCCATCAGGTCAGGTCCATCAGATCAGGCCATCCAGGTCGTCGCGCATCGCCGCGCCGACCGCGAACACGCGCGCCAGCACGAACAGCATCAGTACCGCGACCAGACCGGTGATGGACATGCCTCCGCCCACCTCCATCCAGGCGAAATCAGGCCCCATCCAGGCAGCGTAGAGGCCGATCACGATCGACAGCAGTTCCATCGCCAGCATCAACCAGGCCATGCGCTGCAGGCGCCGGGCATTGGCATGGGTGAAGGGGCGTTCGCGGGCAGCGGACCTCAGCATCCGCGCGAGGTGTCGGAGGAACACCAGGCACAGCACCAGCAGGGCAACGATGGTGCCCAGGCCGATGCAGAAGTGCAGGAACAGATCGCCTCCGTGGGCGGCGGCAGTACGTGCATCATGCACGGCATCCAGCAGCCAGCGGCGGTCGTAGGCGACCAGCGGCACGGCCAGCAGTGCGGCCAGGATGCCCAGCCAGCACATGGCCCGCACGGCCTGCACGGCGGTCTGGGCCAGGGTGAACAAGCCTCGCGCGGGTCTGGCGCGGGCGGGACGAGCGGTCAAGCGGCCTCCGGTATTGGGGTGGCCCTGCCGCCCCGGGGTGGATTTATCGATAAACGATATACCACATCCCGAAGTGAAAGGCTGAACGTCGGCGCTGTTGCACGCGAGCTTCGAACCCGCCTCCGCACTTGACACCCCAGTGACGATTTGATTATTAATTAACTAATTGGTTAATAACATTCTCATGGATCGCATCTTCGAAGCACTCGCCTCAACCGCCCGGCGGCAGGTCCTGGCCTATCTCAGCGCCGGTGAACTCAGTGCGGGCGAACTGTCCGAGCGCTTCGATTTCAGCAAGCCGGCACTGTCCAACCATCTGCGCATCCTTGAAGAGGCAGGTCTGATCGAACGCGAGAAGCGTGGCCAGTACGTGTACTTCCGACAGGTGCCCGACCGGCTTGCCAACACCTTGTTCTCGTGGGCTGCCGAAGTCTGCCCGGTGGGCGGCCCACTCAAGCGCGAAGCGCGCGCACGCCGCAAGTCACCCGCCCCCTGAGGAGCCGCCCGATGCCTGGACCGACCCACGACAGCCGCTCGTTTCCAGGTGTACAGCTTGCGGCTCAGGAGGGCGGCGGCCCCGTTGAAGTCACACTGATCGCACAGCTCGGCATCGGTGCCGGAGACGCGCTGGTGGCTGATGCCAGCCAGCGTCAGCGCCACCACCCCGCCTTCATCGATGCACTCGATGAGCCCTCTGCACGGCTCGGTGGCATGCATCTGCAGTACGGCGATGCGTCCTCGCTGTACAGTTTCATGGTCGGCGAAGGCGGACATCCGTTCCATCGCCACGCCGGCCCACGCATGTTCACCGCCATCGCCGGCAGCGCAGGCGCTGAGCTGCGTTTCGCGATGGCCTCCGATGCACAGCTCGCAATCGATCCCGTCGCGCTCCCGCGCTCGCTGCGTCGCGTCCAGATCCCACCGGACTGCCTTTTCACCGTTCGATTTGGCGGAGGTACCTGGCACCAGTTTGTATCGAACCATCCTGGCCACCCTGCCCTGTTCGCACTGTCTTGCCACAGCAACGAACTGGCCGGTGCGATGAGCGCTGAAACAAGAGCGCAGGTGCAACGCAACGGTGCTGATATTCCCAGCTTGACTGAGGTGCTTCCCGAGGTGCACTGGCCCACCATGGCCACGTTGGCGGCCACCCCGCTGCTGCGTCTCTCGCTGCAGGCCGCACCTCCCAGCCTGTGCGCGTCCCTGTGCGCCCGTACCCGGGCGTTGCTCGGCCCGCTGCGACGGATCAATCTGCGCCCACTGCGTGGCTTCGTCGAACGTGCCCCCCTTCCATTTACCATCGAGTCCCGCGCGCCCAGCGATGACGGACTGCTGGGCAAAGCACTGCAGTCCAGCAACTACCATGATCTGACGGTGCTCCGGCTGGACGGTGCTCAGTTGCAGCAGCCACCTGTTTCGCAGTTGCTGGCAAACGTGCTGGAAGGCTTCCTGTGCAACCCACCGGGCGGCGTCAGCCAGCTGATGGCGGTGCGCAACTGGCTGGTGGCTCCCTTGGGGCTGCGCACCGCGCGGCTGGGCTGCCCGGTCTCGTCGCTGGCATGCAGCGATCACACGCAGCTCTTTGCGGGCCGCTATCCCGTGTTGGATTCACAGGTCGATGCACATGGCCGCTATGCCGAAGTACTGCTGGGCGCCGACGATCGCCACCTGCGCTTCCGCAGCAGTGTCCGCGTGCAGCGGCATACCGACGGCCGCATCGATATCAGCCTTGGCACGCGTGTGCAGACCCGCAACCTCTTCGGGCGTGTCTACATGGCGTTGATCGATGGCGTGCACCGGCATTACATCGCCCCTGCACTGCTGCGGCGCGCAGTCGAACATGCGCTCGCGCCCGAACTGGCGGTTCCCGGTGCCTGGACCGGTGAAGCCTCGCTTCGCTGAGTCCATAGAAGGCGGGATGAAACGCCGTTGTCGTGTTCCGCAAACTGCCGAGGGGTTTACTGTCCGAACTCAACGCGCGTAGCGGAACACCAGATCGTCAGGATCGACGCGCACCGCGTCCGCATCCAGCACCCCGCCCAGCCGCCGGGCCACGGCCTGCGACGCGAGGTTGTCCGGCGCCATGTAGCTCACCAGCGTCGGCAACTGCAGCGATGTGAACGCCCAGTCGCGCAGGGCGGCCGCGGCCTCGCTGGCGAAGCCCCGCCCTTCGTGGCCGTCGTACAACAGCCAGCCCAGTTCCTTTTCCGGAAACAACGGGCCGTGATTGATGCCGACCTGTCCAATGCAGGCGCCGCTGTCGCTCCGTTCGATCATCAGCGCGCCGTGGCCGAACAAGGGCCAGCTGGCCAGGTCGTGACAGAACTGTCCCCAGGCCGCGACCTCACCAAATGGACCGCCCATGCCGCGCGCACGGGGCGATGCAAGAAAGCTCGCATAGGTGTTGAAATCATCCAGCCGCTGCGGGCGCAGGCGCAACCGTGCGGCATGCAGCGTGGGAATCTCCAGCATCGCCATGGCCGATCTCACTGCACAGCCACACGATCATCACCGCGGCGCCGCAGCGACGGAGGGCGTGGCGCATCGGCGTCGGTGCGCGCCAGCACGGATGCCGGCTGCGCGCTGGCCAAGGCGGGATCGACGGACATGGCGGGCTCCTGCAGTGTCAGGCTGCAAGTCTAGGCCGCGCCCTGTGCGATGCAGATGAAGTGCTGCGCAAGGGGGCATGCTGCCCCTCCTGTACCGCCATGACCGGCGTCGCCAGCGCCGTGGCACTCAGCGTGCACCGGCAATCCCTACCCGATCGCGTCCCTGCGCCTTGGCCCGATACATGGCGGCATCGGCAGCACGCAGCAGGGAACGCCAGCCCAGTGCATCGGTACTGCCCTCGGCCACACCGAAACTGGCAGTGACGCGCAGCACGTTGCCATTGCCCAGCACGATATCCGACTGCTGCAGTGCGACGCGCAGCGATTCGGCCAACCGGCCACCCGCGCCGAGATCCCCATCCGCCAGCAGCACAAGGAACTCCTCGCCACCGTAGCGGGCGATGCTGTCGGTGTGCCGCAGGTACCTGCGCAGCAGCTGCGCAACCTGCACCAGTACCTCGTCGCCTGCGGCGTGGCCATGGCCGTCGTTGATTGCCTTGAAATGATCGACGTCGAGCAGGATCACCACCGCCATGCCGTTGCCTGCGGCGTGCCGCTGCTGCACGTGTTCGTCCAGCGCGCGCCGATTGAGCAACCCGGTCAGCGCATCGGTGCCGGCCAGCTGGCGCAGTTCGCTGGTCAGTGCGGAACGCTCACGTGAGGTCTCGCGCAGCACTTCAATCGCGTCGAACAGCCGCTGCATCTCTGCCAATGGATGAGTGACGTGCTGCGCGGGGCCCGGCGCGTCGGACGCAATCTGCACCACCTGTTCCTGTGCCTGCAGCAGCGGCCGGAGGATCTGCCGGTGGGCGATGCGCAGGGCCACGCCCAGCACCGCCAGCGTGCCCAATGCGGTGGCCCACAACACGGCCAGCCGCGTGGCCTCGCGATTCCGCGCCTGTTCGAAGCGCTCGATGGACACGCTCAGGTAGCCGTCGCGCAGCGCCTCCAGCGACTGCAGCGTCGGAACGTAGCGCGCCGTGAACTCCGCGGTGTTCCACGGCGGAGGCCGTCCACGGCGACCTTCCTCGATCAGCTGTTCGATCATCGGCAGCGACTCGGCGAAGAACTGCCGGCGTGCCATGTCCCAGTGCCAGGACAGCTCAGGATCACTGCGGAACACCGACTCGTGACTGGCTGCCAGCCGCCACAGCTCGAGCAGGCGGCCCTCGGTCTGCTGCGCCGCGCGTACCTGCCGGACGCGCCAGGCCCCGGGAACCGCCACCGGCGCCATCACATTCGACGCCAGTCGGCCGCCATGCTCGCGCAGGTCCATCAGGATCTGGCCCTGGATCGCCGGAATCGCCGCTTCGAGGCCGGTGGCCACCAGCACGTTGATCTGCGCCGAACCCAGGCGATGCAGGCGATCGGTCACCATGAACATGCTGTTGATCGCATGCTCCACGTCGTCGACCGTCCGCGCGGCTGCGGGCTTTGCCACGACCCGGTCCACCGCCGCGCGCGCCTGGCGGAGCTGATGCTGGGCCTCGAACAGGGTGCGGCGCTCGTCAGGCAGGGAGGGCCCGGCCAGGATCACGGCATCCATCTGCGTCATCGCCATGTCGACCCGCCTTCGCGCCTGTGCCAGCCCTCCCGCCAGCCGCGCGCGTTCGTCGGTGTCGGCGCAATCGCTGCCGAGCAGGCTGTTGGCAGGCCCGCGCTCGGCCGAGGCCAGATTGGCCAGATCAAAGGTCTGTCGCAACCGGTGCAGGCTGACGAGGTTGTCCTCCGCTGCGGTGTAGCGCAGCGTGCCCTGGACCAGGGCGATGACCATCAAGGGCAGCGTGCACACCACGAACAGCCCGGCCAGGATCCAGACCCAGGTCCGCAACCCGATCGGCGACACCTTGCGGGCCATTCACCATTCCCCTGAAGTGCGGACCACTGTAGCTGCCGGCTGGCGGCACCCACAAGCGTCCACCGTGGCGCTGCAGTGGCGCCCGCTGGCACCGGCAACTGTCAGATCCAGCGCTGGTCCACCAGTTCCCGTTTCACATAGGCATAGAACACCGGCGCAGCGACCAGCCCCGGCAGGCCGAAGGCGGCTTCCATCACCAGCATCGACAGCAGCAGTTCCCACGCACGGGCCTGGATCTCGCCACCGACGATGCGGGCATTGAGGAAGTACTCGAGTTTGTGGATCACCACCAGGTACAGCAGCGCCACCACCGCCACGTAGAACGATACCGACAGGGCAACGATGGTGATGACGGTATTGGAGATGATGTTGCCCACCACGGGCAGCAGGCCGGCGATGAACGTGATCAGTACCAGCGTCTTCGACAGCGGCAGGTGCACGCCGAACAGCGGCAGCACCCCCAGCAGGAAAATCGCGGTGAACACGGTATTGAGCAGGGAGATCTTCACCTGCGCGAACACCACCTGGCGGAATGCGGTCGCCAGGCGGCCGGTACGGCCGATCAGTTCCTGCGCCAGCGGCCCCATCGTCGGCAACGGAAGCTCGTCGTACAGCGCGATCATCGCCCCGAGCACCATGCCGATCAGCACGCGCACGCCGATCTGCACCGCCGACGTGCCGGCGACGCCCAGTTGCCGTTGGTGCTCTGCCGCCCACTCGTTCAATGCCGCACGCAGTGCCGGCATGTCCTCGGGAATATAGGGCTGCAGCAGTGCCGGCACCTGGTGGCGCGAGGTGTTGAGGATGTCCATCAGGCGCGCCAGCAGCGCATCCGGCCCGCCGGTTTCGGTGCGGAAGAAGGACGCCACGCCGATGCCGGCCAGCACGAGCACGCCGATGATGACGGCCGAAAGCACGATCACCGCGATCGCACGCGCGCGCCCGGGCGGCAGGCGCCCCTCCACTGTCGACGCCAGCAGGTGGGTCAACTGGAACACCAGCAGGCCCGACAGCAGCGTCACCACCAGGCCCAGCTTCAGTACCAGCCACATCCCCAGCAGCATCAATGACCAGGCCGCGATCCTTGCAACGGGAGGCCGGGGCTGGGCAACGAGGGCGTCTTGCATGGCATGAGTCCGGGCGGGGTGGCCCATGGTAGTGGAACGCTCCGGACACCGAAATGAATGGAATTGGGGCCAGCGCTTGCGATCACAGGCAATGAAACATCCCCGGCAGGCGCAGGCCTGCCGGGGCTCCTGCCTGCTGCCTTCACCTGTGCCCGGGCGACGCTGTCGAGCCACGCAGCATCAGACTGAAATCCAGCGTCTGCTGAAGCGGGACATCGAGGCCTTCGATGATGGCGAGCAGCAGTTTGACTGCGCGGTCGCCGATCTCCCGCATGGGCTGCCGGATGGTCGTCAACGGCGGCGTGAGGTAACACGACGACGCCAGATCGTCGAAACCAACGATGGACAGCTCCTCGGGCACGCGGACGCCCAGTTCCCTGCAGGCCGCCAGGGTTCCCAGCGCCATCTGGTCACTGAAGCAGAAGATCGCGGTCGGCGGCGATGCGGTGGCCAGCAGTGCCGTCGCCGCCGCATGGCCGGATTCGACGGAGAAGTCACCCGGCACAACACTCAACTGGCGCAGTCGGCCGCGCGCCCTGCCCGCCGCCCGTGCCCCTTCCAGCCGCTGCCGGTGGAGGGGGTTGTCGGGGGGGCCGCCCACCACGGCGATCCGCTCATGTCCCAGTCCGTACAGGTGCTCCATCACCGCACGCGCGGCGGCAGCATTGTCGATGTGGACACTGGGGAGGCCCAGCGCGGGGTCGAATTCACAGCCGTTGACCACCGGCGCGGCGGCGCCCTGCTGCTCGACGATCGCGCGCGCGGTAGGTGGCAGGCGATGGCCCAGCACGATCAGGCCATCGGCCTCGTTGCGACGGAGCATCTGCGCATAGCGCTCCTCGCGGTCGGGTCGATGCTGGGTGTCGCCCAGCAGGACCGCGTAGCCGACGGCCTGGGCCGCGTCTTCGGCACCCTGCAGGATCTGTGCGAAGAACGGGTTGGCAATGTCCGGCACGGTCACCAGGATCTTGCCGCTGCGCTGCGTCTTCAGCGTGCGGGCAACCGTATTGGGCACATAGCCCAGCGCGGCGGCGGCCTGTTCGATGCGCGTGCGCGTCGCCGGCAGCACCTTGTCCGGCCGGGACAGCGCCCGCGACACCGTACCGGCGGAGACGCCGACGTGCTTGGCGATGTCGTAGATGGTGGCCATGGCGTCAGTTCTTGTTTCCGCTGTGCAGTGCACAACAGGGTTTGCGGGAGACCCTGCTAGGGTAATGCAATCGATTGCATCGCGGGCGAACCACGTTGAAGACGCTCAAGGGTCCGGCGCTGTTCCTGGCGCAGTTCATCAGCGAAACACCTCCTTTTGATCGGCTGGACACGCTGGCCGGCTGGGCTGCGGGCCTGGGCTATTGTGGCGTACAAGTGCCGACGAACGCGCCGCATCTGTTCGATCTGGCCGAGGCCGCGCGCAGCCAGGCGTACTGCGACGACATCAGCGGCATGCTGGCCGACCATGGCCTGCAGATCACCGAGCTGTCTACCCATCTGCAGGGACAGCTGGTCGCCGTCCACCCCGCCTACGACAGCCTGTTCGACGGCTTCGCGCCGGTGGACAAGCGCGGCAACCCCGCCGCGCGCCAAGCGTGGGCGGTGGAACAGTTGAAGCTGGCCGCCCGCGCCAGCCAACGCCTGGGATTGACCGCGCATGCCACGTTCTCCGGCGCGCTGGCCTGGCCCTACTTCTATCCCTGGCCGCAACGCCCACCGGGACTGGTGGAAGAAGCCTTCGCCGAACTCGGCCGGCGCTGGCGCCCCATCCTGGAGGCGTTCGACGCCAGCGGCGTGGACCTGTGCTTCGAGATCCACCCGGGTGAGGATCTGCACGACGGTGCCACCTTCGAGCGCTTCCTCGATGTGGTGGACCACCACCCACGCGCGAAGATGCTGTACGACCCCAGCCATCTGCTGCTGCAGCAGATCGACTACCTGGGCTTCATCGACCGGTATCACGATCGCATCGGCATCTTCCACGTCAAGGACGCGGAATTCCGGCCCAGCGCGCGCAGCGGCGTCTATGGCGGTTACCAGGACTGGATCGACCGGCCGGGGCGCTTCCGCTCGCTCGGCGACGGCCAGATCGACTTCAAGGCGATCTTCTCCCGGTTCGCGCAGTACGATTTCCCGGGCTGGGCGGTCGTGGAGTGGGAGTGCTGCCTGAAGCACCCGGAGGACGGCGCACGCGAGGGAGCCGCCTTCGTCCGTGACCACATCATCCGCGTGACCGAACATGCCTTCGACGACTTCGCCGGCAGCGGCACGCCGCCGGAATCACTGCGCCGCATGCTGGGACTCTGAGCCACTACCGCCCCGGGAGGGCAAGCCATGACGCACGCCATGTCGCGCTTGGGCGCGATGATGTTCCTGCAGTTCTTCATCTGGGGCGCGTGGTTCGTGACCCTGGGGACGTATCTGGTGCAGGGCCCGCTGCAGGCCAGCGCCAGCCAGGTGGCCACCGCCTTCCTCAGCCAGTCCATCGGTGCCATCGTCGCCCCGTTCCTGGTCGGCCTGATAGCCGATCGCTACTTTGCGGCGCAGCGCATTCTCGGGGTGCTGCACCTGGCCGGTGCGGTGCTGATGTGGTTCGCATCCACGGCGACGGACTTCAACACGTTCTTCGCTTGTGTCATGGGTTACATGCTGCTTTTCATGCCGACGCTGGCCCTGGCCAACAGCGTGGCGATGCGCCATATGCAGTCGCCTGAGAAGCAGTTCCCGCTGGTGCGCGTGGCCGGCAGTGTCGGCTGGATCGTGGCAGGCGTGCTGATCGGCTGGCTGGGCTGGGAGCAGGCGCATCGGCTCGAACTGACCTTCCGCATGGCGGCGATGGCGTCGCTGGCCCTCGGTCTGTATGCCTTCACCCTGCCGCACACACCGCCGCTGGCCAGGCAGCGCGATGCGGGACTGGGGCAGATCCTGGGCCTGGACTCGCTGCGGCTGCTGAAGTCGCGCTCCTATCTGGTGTTCTTCCTCGCCTCCATCGCCATCTGCATTCCGTTGGCGTTCTACTACAACTTCACCAATCCGTATCTCAACGACCTCGGCGTGCGCGGCGCGGCCGGCCTGCAGTCGCTGGGCCAGGTCTCGGAAGTGCTGCTGATGCTGGCCATGCCGTTCCTGTTCGTCCGCCTGGGGGTAAAGACGATGCTGGCGGTAGGCATGGCTGCGTGGGTGGTGCGCTATGTGATGTTCGCCTTTGGCGACGCCGGCGGTGCGTTCTCCCTGCTGGTGATCGGCATCGTGCTGCACGGCATCTGCTACGACTTCTTCTTCGTCACCGGCCAGATCTATACCGACGCACACGCCGGCCCCGACGCGCGCAGCAGCGCCCAGGGCTTCATCACCCTGGCGACGTACGGCGTAGGCATGCTGATCGGCACGTTCCTGTCCGGTGCGGTGGTGGAGCACTTCACCACGGCGGCGGGTCCGGACTGGCAGCAGATCTGGCTGTTCCCGGCCGGCGTCGCACTGGTGGTGCTGATCGCCTTCCTGCTGCTGTTCCGCGACCGCCCCGCTGTCGCGCCCGCTCCCACCGCACCCTGAGGAACCCATCGGATGTCCAAGCTTGGAATCGCCATCGTCGGCACGGGCATGATCGGTGCGGTGCATCGCCGCGCGGCACTGCTGGCCGGGGCCGAGGTCCGCGGCGTGGCGGCCTCTTCCCCGCAGCGCGCACAGGAGGTGGCGCAGGCGTGGAACGTCGCGCATGCCTACCGCGATATCGAGGAGGTGGTCGGCGATCCGCAGGTGCAGGTCGTGCATGTGTGCACGCCCAACCATCTGCACCGCGCCATGGCGCAGGCCGCGCTGGAAGCCGGCAAGCACGTGATCTGCGAGAAGCCACTGGCCACCACCCTGGACGACGCCCAGGCATTGGCCGCGTTGGCCGCCAGGACCGGTCTGGTCGCTACGGTCCCCTTCGTCTACCGCTATCACCCGGTGGTCCGCGAGGCACGCGCACGCATCGCGCAGGGCGAGCTGGGGCCACTGCACCTGATCCACGGCAGCTACCTGCAGGACTGGCTGCTGGATCCGGCCAGCAACAACTGGCGTGTCGACCCCTCGCTGGGCGGCACCTCGCGCGTGTTCGCCGATATCGGCTCGCACTGGTGCGACCTTGTGGAATGGGTCAGCGGCGAACGCTTCGCCGAGGTCAGTGCCGCGTTCGCCACCGTCATCGCCGAGCGCGGCGCGGTCACCGGGCAGAGCTTCACCACGCCGGCCGCCGGCGGCACGACGCAGGCTGTTTCCAGCGAGGATGTGGCCACGGCGATGTTGCGCACGAGTGCGGGTACGCTCGCCTCGTTGACGGTCAGCCAGGTTTCGGCCGGACGCCACAACCGGCTGTGGTTCGAGATTGACGGCGCCAGGGCCAGCGTGGCCTTCAACCAGGAAGATGCCGAGCGGCTGTGGATCGGCCGGCCCGACCAGCGCGAGGATAGCTTCGTGCGCGGGCCCGGTGCCGGCAGCGCCGAACAACGCAGATTGTCGGTCTTGCCGGCCGGACACGCGCAGGGCTATGGCAACTGCTTCGAAGCGTTTGTCGCCGACACCTACCGTGCCATTGCAGGCGAGCAGCCGGAGGGCCTGCCCACCTTCGATGACGGCCTGCGCTCGGCGCGGATCGTCACACGTGTCATCGCATCCGCCAGGTCACGTGCCTGGACGGCCATCGATTGAATTCCCGGAGGACTGCCTGATGAACATCCGTATCCGCAGGACCGCAAGCCTTGCACTGCTGCTGCTCGTTGCCCTGCCCGCCTTCGCGCGCGATGCCACCGACCTGCACACGCCCATCGCGGTGCAGATGTACACGTTGCGCAATGCCGGCTCGCTCGACCAGCAGCTGAAGATCGTCCACGACGCCGGCGTGCGCGCCGTGGAAACAGTCGGTACGCAGAATGTCAGCGCTGCCGAACTCAAGCAGCTGCTCGACAAGTATTCGATCAAGGCGATTTCCTCGCACACGCAGCTGGCCGATCTGCGCAGTGACCTGGATGGCGTGGTCGCCTTCAACCGGGCCATCGGCAACACCACGCTGGTGGTGCCCTATCTGGCCGAGAAAGACCGCCCCACCGACGCTGCCGGCTGGACGGCGCTGGGCAAGGAACTGGGCCAGCTCTCGAAGCAGGCCCGTGCCAAGGGCATGCGCCTGGCCTATCACAACCACGACTTCGAGCTGGTCGACTTCAATGGCACGACCGGACTGGAACTGCTGTTCGCTGCGGCCGGCCCCGATCTGCAGACCGAGCTGGACCTGGCCTGGGTCGCACGGGCCGGCCATGACCCGGTGGTGATGCTGGGCAGATTCAAAGGCCGCCTGTTCGCGGTGCACGCCAAGGACAATGCCCCGAAGGGCCAGGCTGAGGATGAAGGCGGCTTCGCCGCCGTGGGCCAGGGCGTCCTGGACTGGAAGGCGATCCTGCCCGCCGCCGCCACGGCCGGCGTGCAGTGGTACATCCTCGAGCACGACCAACCCCGCGATCCAGCCACCGTCATCCGCACCGGTGCGGACTATCTGCGTGAACACCTGACTGCCCGCGTGCCTGCCGGTGCACAGCGCTAGCCCGCGAAGGAGCCCAGCTTGAAAACGATTCTGAAAGTGACTGTCGCGCTGTGCGGCACCCTGCTGGCCGCTGCGGCGTGGTGCAAGGAAGACCCTGCTGCCGGAGCGCAGCTCTACGCAACGCACTGCGTGGCCTGCCACGGTGCGGAGCGCGCCGGCGTGCCACCGACGTTCCCTGCGCTCACCGACGTCAGCAAACGGCTTCAGCCTGCGCAGATCAAGGACAAGATCAAGCAGGGCGGCGGCTTGATGCCCCCCTTCCCGCAGCTGTCGCAGCAGGAGATCGACAACATCGCCAGCTACCTGGCGAAGTAGGCATGAGGGTGCGCTACAGCTCGCGCACCCAGATGTTGCGGTAGCTCACCTTGGAGTCGTGCTCCTGCAGGTACAGCGGCGCACAGGCATGCGGCGCGTAGGAAGGCGCGCCGATGTACTCGGTCTTGCCCGCGAGCACCGTGTCGTCCTGCACCAGCACACCGTTGTGCAGCACGGTGATGCGCGCCGGCGAGGTGAGCCCGCCGCCTGCCGAGAAGCGCGGGGCCTTCCAGATGATGTCGTAGGCCTGCCACTCGCCGGGCGCACGCGAGGCATTCACCAACGGAATGGCCTGCTTGTACATCGATCCGGCCTGGCCGTTGGCATAGGTCGGGTTGTTGTAGCTGTCGAGCACCTGCAGTTCGTACACCTCCTGCAGGAAGATGCCACTGTTGCCGCGGTGCTGGCCGTCGAATCCGGCGGTCGCGGTGGGCGTGCGCCACTCGACATGCAGCTGGACATCGCAGAAGCGCTGCCTGGTGCGGATGCCCTTGCTGCCGGGCACCACGGTCAGCGCGCCATCGGCAACGGTCCAGGGCACGGGTCCGCCCTGCTCCGACTCCCAGCGCGACAGATCCTTGCCATCGAACAGCACGATCGCATCGGAGGGCGCGCGGCCCGGCGGCGTCGCCACGACCGCGGGAACGGGCGTCCACACCTCGGTCTTCGCCGGATCGCGCGCAGGGTCGCCGCCGTCCTGCGCGAACACGGGTGCGGTGCCCAGCAGGCAGGCCACTGTCAGGAGAGGTCGGTTCATCGTGCTTCCGGATCTAGGTGGAGGGTCGAGGCGTGGAGGTCCATCAGCTGGTCCCCCACGCCGGCGTGCCGGGCGTATAGGCAAGATCGCCGTCATAGCGACCCGGCACCGCAACGTACTTCAGCACTTCGGTCGCACCGACCTTCGAGGTGAAGAAGCCGAAGATGACCAACTGCTTGATCATCGTGAAGTAGTGCGGCGCTGCCTCCCCCTCTTCCGCGGCACCGGTCTCGGTGACCTCGACGACGTGCGCCCGGGCTTCCGCATCCAGGGTGCGCAACAGTTCGCTGCGGGCCTGCGAGGGGAGCGACACGAAGCGGCCACCGGCACGCTTGTCGATATCGACCAGGCCGGCGCGGAATATCGCCTGCTGTCGGGGGGTGTAGCAATCGGTGACGAACAGCGCCATGAACGGGCCCGCGCCGGCATCCTTCGCGCCCGGCGTTGTGGTTCGCGGCAGGATGGTTTCAGCGATCTCGTCCAGCATGCTGATGTCAGCGGCAGAGAACGCGGCCTTCGATCCTGTCGTCGCGCTCTGCCCTGCGGCCAGTGCGGGCAGGCCCACCATGGCCGCGCCGGTGGCGGCGACGATCATCTTCAACAGTTCGCGACGGTCCATCACAGGTTCCCCGCTTTCAGTTCGCGTACGGCATGGTCGGCGGCCCGTGCCGTCAGCGCCATGTAGGTCAGCGATGGATTCACGCACGCGCTGGAGGTCATGCAGGCGCCATCAGTCACATAGACATTCGGCGCATCCCAGACCTGATTGTGCTGGTTGAGCACGGAGCTTCTGCGATCGCGGCCCATGCGGGCCGTGCCCATTTCATGGATGCCCTTGCCCGGGGCGTAGTCGTTGTCGTGCATCTCCACGTCCTTGACGCCGGCTGCCTCCAGCATCTCGGCAGCGTCGGCCGCCATGTCCTTGCGCATCGCCAGTTCGTTCGAGCGCATCGAAACGTCCATCGCCAGCACCGGCAGCCCCCACTTGTCCTTGCGCTGCGGATCCAGGCGGATCGTGTTGTCGTGGTGCGGCAGCATCTCGCCGAATCCGGTCATGCCGATGCGCCAGTCGCCCGGCAGGGTCAGGGCCTCCTTCAGGTCGGCACCGATGTTCAGCTCGGCGATCTCGCGCGACCACCCGGTGCGGCTGGCACCGCCCTGGTAGCCGAATCCGCGCAGGTAGCTGCGCTTGTCCGCAGCGACGTTGCGGAAGCGCGGAATGTAGAAGCCGCAGGGGCGGCGACCGAAGTAGTACTTGTCGTCGTAACCCTCGACCCGGCCTGAGGCACCGGCACCAAAATGATGGTCCATCACGTTGTGCCCCAGCTCGCCGGATGACGACCCCAGGCCGCCCTCCCAGACATCGGTGGCCGAGTTCATCAGCATCCAGGTCGAGTTGAAGGAGGATGCGTTGAGGAAAATGACCTTGGCCGTGTACTGATAGGTCAGCCCGGTCTCGGCATCGATGACCTCCACACCGCGCGCGCGCTTGCGGTCCTTGTCGTACAGCACTTCCTTGACGATCGAGAAGGGCCGCAATGTCAGATTGCCCGTTTTCATCGCCGCCGGCAGCGTCGCCGCCTGGGTCGAGAAGTAGGCACCGAAGGGACAGCCCAGGATGCACTTGTTGCGGTACTGGCAGTTCACGCGCCCCTGCTCGGGCATCGGCTGGGTGATGTTGGCGGTACGCGAGTGGATCATGTGCCGCGTCCCGCCAAACGCCTTCCTGATCCGCGCGGCCACATCCTTCTCGACGATGTTCAGCGGGATCGGCGGCAGAAATTCACCGTCCGGCAGCACGTCCAGTCCCTCGCGCGTTCCGGCGATGCCGGCGAACTTCTCCACATGGTCGTACCAGGGTGCGATGTCGGCGTAGCGGATCGGCCAGTCAGTAGCGATGCCGTCCTTGAGGTTGGCTTCGAAATCCAGGTCGGAGAAGCGGTAGCTCTGCCGCCCCCACATCAGCGAACGGCCGCCTACGTGGTAGCCACGGAACCAGTCGAAGCGTTTGGTCTCGATGTACGGCGATTCCTGCTCATTGGCCCACATCCCTTCCAGGTTCTCGGCCAGGCCGTAGTCGCGCATCAATACGGGGAAGGCGGCCTTCATCGCCTGTGTCGGCCGGTTGCGGTGCGGGAAATCCCACGCCTCCTTCATCGCATTGACGTAGTCCTTGACGTGCTCGATGTTGCGCCCGCGTTCCAGCATCAGAACCTTCAGGCCCTTCTCGGTCAGTTCCTTCGCCGCCCAACCGCCACTGATTCCCGAGCCAACAACGATGGCGTCGTAATGATTGTCTGCCATGGGTCTACTTCACCTGGGTGGATATCGTTTCAGACGTCGCAGAGGCGGATCGCCTCGCGCAGCGAGCCGACGGGATCGGGTGCCGCAGGCATGAACTCCTGCGCCAGATACCCCTCGAAGCCGGCGTCGCGGATCGCGCGACAGATGGCCGGATAATGCAGTTCCTGCTGGTCACCGATCTCGTGCCGGCCTGGCACACCTGCGGTGTGGTAGTGCTTGAAGAAGCGGTGATGCCTGCCGATGGTGGCGATGATGTCGCCCTCCATGATCTGCATGTGATAGATGTCGTACAGCAGGCCGAAATTGTCCGATCCGAGCCGCTGGCACAGCTCGACGCCCCATGCGGAGTGATCGCACAGGTAATCGGGATGATCGACCCTGGAGTTCAGCAGCTCCATCACCAGCACGACACCACGCTTCTCGGCATGGCCGAGGATGCGCTTCAGCCCGGCTTCGGCATTCTCCAGGCCTTCCCGCGGATCCATGCCGTCACGATTGCCGGAGAAGCAGATGAGGTTGCGGTAGCCGGCATCGGCCACCAGATCGATGTGCCGCGCGTAGCGCTCCACCAGTGCATCGTGATACTGGCGGCCGGCAAAGCCTTTGGTCAGGCTGATCTCGGCGCCGTTGCACATGGAGCTGTAGACGCCATGCGCCTTCAGTGTGGGCCAGTCCGCCGGCCCCACCAGATCGATGGCGGCGAAGCCGATATCCTTCACCGTCTGGCAGAGCTGGGCGACCGACTGCTGCGGGAACGTCCAGCGGGCGACGGAATGCTTCAGGTTGCCCTTGAGTGGGGCCTGGGCGGCGAACGAGGGCAGCGCGGCTGCCGCAGCCAGGCCAAGGCCGCCAGCGAACGCCATGCGCAACGCATCGCGCCGCGTAAGCCCCGATGCCGGTCCGATCGAATGGATGGACATCCATCTGCCGGCCTCCCAACCGGTATCAAACGCAACGATTCACAGCAATGCAATCGATTGCACCATAAGGGAGGAATTCTTTTTTTTGCAAGACGCGGTGCACGAAAAATCCATGCTGCGCGGCACAACGCCGGCCTGCCGTGGAAAAAAGAAAAGCCCCGCATCGGCGGGGCTTTCTGTTTCCTGCGGACGCGCGTCCGATCAGAACGGAATGTCGTCGTCAGCAAAATCGTCCATCGGCGGCGCCGACTGCTGCGGCTGCGGGCGCTGGTTGCCGCCCTGGTTGCCGTAACCGCCACCCTGGTTGCCGCCCTGGTTGCCATAGCCACCGCCCTGTCCACCACGCTGGCCACCACCACCGCCGTACTCCTGGCGCGGTGCCTGCTGGCGCTGCGGACGATCACCGCCGTAGTTGCCGCCACCACCGCCACCGCCTTCACCGCGGCCGCCCAGCATCTGCATCTCATCGGCGACGATATCGGTGGAGTACTTCTCCACGCCGTCCTGGCCGGTGTACTTGTCGTAACGCAGGCTGCCTTCGACGTAGACCGAGCTGCCCTTGCGCAGGTACTCGCCGGCGATCTCGCCGAGCTTGCCGAAGAACACCACGCGGTGCCATTCGGTGCGTTCCTGCTGGTTGCCATCCTTGTCCTTGCGGACGCTGGTGGTGGCCAGGCTGATGCGGGTGATCGCCATGCCGCTCTGGGTGTACTTCACGTCCGGGTCGTTGCCGAGATTGCCGACCAGGATGACTTTATTGATGCCGCGCGCCATAGGTACCTTCGTCCGTTGTCCAAGGGCAGTCGACCAGTGATAGCACAGCCCCGGCCGGGGGTGCAGGACACTGGGCCGCCCCCGATGAATTTGGGGGAATGCAAGAACACCGCATCTTAGCACTGCCGCCGCTCCGTGCCCGGCCAGAAGCGACGAAAGACACCGAAAGATCCTACTGAAATCCTTGTAAGGCAATGACTTAGCCGTCCGGGCCGGACACCCCGGCGCGGCCGGCCGCAGTGACGGCCGGCGCTGCGATGGCGCCCCCATGGCATCATGCCGGGGCATCTACTCATTCGTTCGCGCGCTTCCCCCATGACCATCAAAGGCAAAGCCACCTCCCTGGACATCGCCCATCTGGCCGGCGTCTCCCAGCCGACGGTGTCGCGGGCCCTGCGCGGCAGCCCGATGGTCAATGCGGAGACCCGAGAACGCATCCTGCGCATCGCCCGCGAGCTGAACTACAAGGTGGACAAGAACGCCTCCAGCCTGCGCCTGCGCAATGCCGGCACGCTGGCCCTGCTGTTCTTCGAGGACCCGACCAACGACGATTCGCTGATCAACCCGTTCTTCCACTCGATGCTGGGTTCGATCACCCGCGCCTGCGCGTTGCACGGGCAGGATCTGCTGGTGTCGTTCCAGCAGCTGTCGACCGACTGGCAGGCCGACTACGAGGACAGCAACAAGGCCGACGGCATCATCCTGCTGGGCTATGGCGACTACCACGAATCGCGCGACCGCCTGCAGCGGCTGGTCGAACAGGGCACCCACTTCGTGCGCTGGGGTGCGGCCCTGCCCGGCCAGCCCGGGGTATCGATCGGCAGCGACAACTTCCAGGGCGGGCACGACATCACCACCCATCTTCTGCAGCAGGGCTGTCGGCGCATTGCCTTCCTCGGCCACGCCTCCAGCCATTACCCGGAATTCGAGGAGCGCTACCGCGGTCACGTAGCAGCTCTTCGCGATCACGGGCTGCATGCCGAACCGGCCCTGCAGCACGATGCCATCACCACCGAAGCGTCCGGCCAGGAAGCCTGCCAGGCGCTGCTGGCGCGAGGCGAACCGATCGATGCGATCTGCGCCGCCAGCGACCTGATCGCCATCGGTGCGATCCGTGCACTGCGCGAGGCCGGGCTGCGGGTGCCGCAGGACGTGGCGGTCACCGGGTTCGATGACATCCCGCTGGCCGCATCTGTATCGCCGGCATTGACCACCGTGCAGCAGGACACCAAGCAGGCCGGGCAGCTGCTGGTGGAACGGCTGCTGGCCTCGATCAGCCGGCAGCCGGTGGAGAGCCAGAGCATCCCGGTGAAGCTGGTGGTGCGGGAATCATCGCTGCGCGGCTGAAACAGCGGACGTGATCGGACGGGACTAAGCAGTGAACCCGGCCTGCGGGCACCGGACCGGGTGCCGCAAGGCCCGCAGGTGGACGGCCCCGTCGGGTGGCCTCAGCCCTGGGCGAAATCCTTCAGGATCTCGCCAATGCCGCTGGGCGAAATCTCGAAGCCCAGCGAGGTACCCGGGTTGATCACCACGCCATAGCCCCCCGGCACACGGCGCAGCACGTCCAGCATCAGCCAGCGGATCTGGTGTTCGGCCTGCTGGCTGTAGATGCCCACCCGCGATGGGTCGGTGAACACGGCCACGTGCAGCGTGCCCTGCTTGTCGAACAGCAGTGGGTCGAAGCCGCTGCCGTCGGGGGTGACCAGGCTGCCGGTCAGCAGCAGCACCTCGGAGGCGACGAAGGCCTCCATGAAGGCGCGGATCGGCACCGCCCCGTCCATCGCCGCCTTCAGCAGGGTTTCGATCGGGGTCTGCGGGGCGAGGTCGGACATGGCGGTACGGCGCGGCGTGAGGGGTGCCTATTGTAGGGTCGAGCCTGCTCGAAGAGCGTGCCAACCTAAGGTTGGCACCTACCAGAGCGGGAGTGCCAACCGAGGTTGGCACCCACCAGAGCGGTAGCGCCGGGCCATGCCCGGCGGCGCCCTCACCGTCCCAGACGCTGGTCCCGAGCCTTCTGGTCGGCCATCGCCCTGTCCAGCTCTGCCTGCAGCGCTGGCTGCTGCACGGAGGCATCCAGCACGTACACCTTCACGCCATGCGCGGGCACTTCGGCCTTCAGGGAGGCATCCACCTGCAACGAACCGCCGTCCAGCGCGTCGCGCCAGCGGCCCGCCTGCAGGTAGCGCTCCACCTGGAAAACCGTCGCCTTGTCGCCCTTGTTCAACAGCACCAATGCGGTCTGTGCCACATCCCCCTGCTGCAGCACACGGAAGAACACCGCCTCATTGCCACGCAGGCGCTCGTTCACCTGCAGGCCGCGCTGCAGCGCCGGGGTGGCCTGGCGCAGCTGGGCGATGCGCCGCAGTGGCGCGAAGATCGGGCTCTGCGGTGCGGCATCCACCCGCGCCTGGCCGAAGTAGGCACGGTTGCCGGCATGCTCGGCACGGCCCCGCATGAAGCCGGTTTCCGAGCCGTAGTAGACCACCGGGATACCACGGGCGGTGAACAGCCAGTTGTGCGCGTCGATGAAACCGTTGTCGCTGGCCTGCAGGCGTGGCATGTCGTGGTTGTCGTAGAAGCTCATCAGCTCGTACGGATTGGCATAGGGGCCGCCGGTCAGGTGCAGCGGCTCGGCCAGCGTCTCGAAGCCCTTGCCGGCGGTACCGAAGGTCTGTTCCAGCGCGCCACGCAGCGGGAAGTCGAGCACGCTCACATTGGCGTTGCGCGGCCAGGTGTGCTCGGCAATCCTGCTGGCGTCGTAATCAAAGGCCTCGCCGAACATGAACATGTTCGGATGCTCGGCACGGATGCGGTTCACGAACTCGTGCCACCACGGGTGCGGCAGCCAGCCGATGGTATCGATGCGCAGTGCGTCCACGCCCTGCGCGGTCCACTGCAGGTACGCGCCGACGAGGTAGTCCATCACCGCCGGGTTGTTCTGGTTGAAGTCGGACAGCTCGGCCAGGTTGCCATCGAAGATCGAGCCATCCTTGCTGTCGACCGGACCGATGGTGTTGTAGAACGCATGCAGCGGGTTGTGCTTTGGATCCAGCTTCTGCGGGGGCAGGTTCTGGTGGTCGGCGATCAGCTTTCCATCCTTGTCGAAGATCTGGCCGAACTGCGGCTGCCGTGTCGGCATGGTCCAGGCCGGCGAGCCGTGGTTGCCGACGATGTCCAGCACCACTTTCAGGCCGGCACCGTGCAGGCCCTTGGTCAGGCCTGCAAAGTCCAGGTCCTTGCTGGGCAGGTGCTCGTCGAGTTTGTAGAAGTTGATGCCCCAGTAACCGTGGTAGCCGGTCTTGCCGCGGTCGGTCAGCGTGCTGGTGCAGCTGATCGGCTTGCTGCCGGTGAACGCCTCATCCGGATTGTCGACGATCGGCGTGATCCACACCGCACCGAAGCCGAGCTGACGGATGTAGTCGGCGTTGTCGAGCACGCCCCTGAAGTCGCCGCCGAGGTAGCCGATGTTGCCGTCCACCTTGTCCGGGCAGGGCACCGGAATGTCGAACGTGCGGTGGCTGCCCCCCTGATCGCGATGATCGTTGGACGGATCACCGTTGACGAAACGATCGGTCACCACGAAGTACACGGCATCGCTGGCGAACGGTTCGAGCGTGCCCACGTAGTCCGGGCGCGATGCGGCCTGTACCGCCGTGGCGAGCAGGGCCAGCGACAGCCCCAGCGACATTCTGGAATACACATGCATCACGCACTCTCCTGATGGGCCGGCACGCGAAGCACGCACAGCCCGGCAATGAACAGACTCACTCCACCCAGCACCAGCACGTGCAGGGGATTTCCGCCCAGCCACTCGCGCAGTGCGAAGCCCAGCGCGCTGGCGGCGACCAGCTGCGGAATGACGATGAAGAAATTGAACAGGCCCATGTAGATGCCCATCTTCGCCGCCGGCACGCTGTCGGACAGCAGGGCGTACGGCAGCGACAGGATCGAGGCCCAGGCGAAGCCGACGCCGGCCATGGACAGCAGCAGCCAGGTGGGGTCCTTGATGAACATCAGCGAGATCAGGCCCAGCCCTCCGAGCCACAGGTTCACCAGGTGGCTCCAGCGCAGGCCGATGGCGCGCACCATCGGCGGGATCAGCAAGGCGGCCAGTGCGGCGAAGCCGTTGTAGGCGCCGAACAGCACACCGACCCAGTTGGCACCCTCGTTGTACGCCGCCGACTGCGGGTCGGTGGAGCCGAAATGCGTGCCGGCCACCGCTGCGGTGGTGTAGATCCACATCGCAAACAACGCAAACCACGAGAAGAACTGCACCCAGGCCAACCGGCGCATGGTCACCGGCATCGCCCGCAGATCACCCACGATCGCCGCCAGCATGTGCGCCTGCGGCAGCGTACGGGCCAGCGCAAGAAGCACACCATAGCCCGCGCAGAGACCCGCCAGCACGTAGAGCATCCTGTCGCCCTGGCGCGCGGCGATCACAGCGGCCAGCAGCACGCCTGCACCCAGCCACAGCGCCACCTGCGCCCACGGTGCGGGGCCACTCGCAGCGGCGGCGGCATGGTGCGCCGGCGGCTCGGCGTCATCGAACCCGGCCAGTTCTGCCGGTGAATACTCGCGGGTACTGACCACGGTCCAGGTGATCGCCGCCAGCAGCACTGCCGCACCGAAATAGAACGCATAGCGCACCGTATCCGGCACCTCGCCGGCAGCGGCTGTGTTGGCCACGCCGAAGTGGGCCAGGATGAACGGCAGGAAGCTGGCAACGATGGCACCGACACCGATGAAGAAGCTCTGCATCGCGTAACCGGCCGGTCGTTGGCGCGGTGCCAGCTGGTCGCCCACGAAGGCACGGAACGGCTCCATCGACACGTTGATCGAGGCGTCCAGCACCCACAACGTGCCCGCCGCGATCCACAACGCAGGCGAGTTGGGCATGACCAGCAGGGCCAGCGTGGTCAGCACCGCACCGATCATGAAGAACGGGCGACGCCGGCCCCAGCGCGTCCACGTGCGGTCGGAGAGATAACCGATCACCGGTTGCACCAGCAGGCCGGTCAACGGTGCGGCGATCCACAGCCCGGGCACCGATTCCATGTCCGCGCCAAGCGTCTCGAAGATGCGGCTGGCGTTGGCGTTCTGCAGAGCAAAACCGAACTGGATGCCGAGGAAGCCGAAACACATGTTCCAGATCTGCCAGAACGACAGCTGCGGTTTGGCAGGGCGGTTCATCGTGCGTCCTCCGCCGTGACGACCGGCGCCAGCGTCAGCGCCTTCACCTGCGCCTGGTTGAGCACGCCTTCGCGCCCGCCCTTTCCGCCGGTGTAGTGCGCGAAATGCTGCAGTGCGCTCATGTTGAAGCCTTCTTCAAGCGCGACCGTGCACGGCCCCTTGGGCACAGCGAACGTTGCCGAGGTCGAGTCCTGCACGGCCACGCTGTGCGGCATCGCAACCGTATGCCGCTGCAATGGCTGGCCCGGGCACTGCAGCACCAGTTGCTTGACCGCAGCCGTGACGCCGGTGTTGATCGGCCCGTTGGGGTTGCGGTACTGCAGGCGCAGGCGCACCTGCCCGGCCTTGGCCGAGGTGAACTGCCAGCGTTCCTCGCCCTTCAGCACCTGCTGCGGACCGACGCAGAGCATCGGGCTGTGCAGCGATTCCAACGTGCCTTCGCGCCGGGTCAGGCTGAGGCAATGCTGTAGGCCATCGTCGCTGATGCGCGCCACGCCCTTGCTGTCGGTGACCGCCTTGCCGTCCTTCCACAGCACCTGATCGGCTGCCACCGGAACGTTCCAGCCCGCGCCCTTGCGCAGGGCCTGCGGCGCAACCGGCGTGGCCGGTGCACGCATGTTGGCATCCGCAGCCGTGGCAGCGAAACCGGTTGCTGCCGGGGCGGCGACCAGCTGCACCGTCGTGGTGCTGCCACGCGTGGTGGTTCTGCCGGCCACCAGCAGGCCATCGCCCACGTTCTGCGGGCGCTCCAGCACATAGCGCTTGCCGTTGGCTTCCAACGTGATACGGGGATGTGTGCCGAACAGTTCCGGCACCAGCGCGGCCGGCAGCTTGGGCTGCACGCGGCCATCGTCCTGCACGCCGAACACGCCTTCGGTGACCATGGCCAGATAGCCGGCCACCGACCACAGCTGGCGCTCTGAATTGACCACCGGCCCGCTCAGCGCGCCTTCGTCCACATGCACGGCCTGGCTGACCAGCTCGTAGTTTTCCATGTTGGAACCAGCCAGTGCCGCCCCCTGCATCAGCGAGCGGATCTCGGCGGCGATGCGCGGCGCGTCGTCCAGCTGTCGCGCAGCACGCAGCGAATACGCACTGACGAACGGCCAGATCGCACGGTTGTGGTAGATCGGCTGCTGGGCTTCCTGTGGCCACACCACCGGGCTGCCGGCCGGCCCCATCGGGTAGTTCGCCAGCGCGCGGCGCGCCCGCGCCTCGGGCAGCACGTCGGCCAGGATGCCCAGCGACAGGCCCAGCAGGTCGACCTTGGCGTAGGGCACCGGATGCGCCGCCTCACCGATGTAGCTCATGTACTGGCCCATGTCGTCGCGCCAGAAGCGCGCATCGATCCGTACCGCCAGTTCATCGGCCCACGCCTTGTACTGCGCACGGCGATCATCGCCCCGCTGCGCGGCCATCTGCTCTGCCAGCCGCAGTGCCTGGTAGTGCAGGACGTTGGTGGACAGCGCGTAGGAATCACCGATCAAGCGCACGTTCTCCCGGGTCCAGTCCGGATACGTCTGTTCACGCCAGTCGAGGAACGAGGTTTCGCCGCGATAGAGGCCCATCTGTGGGTCGAACACCATCGCCCGGTCCTGCGCCAGCGTGCCCTGCAGCGCCTGCCAGACCTGTTCGGCAAAAGCAGGATCATCCAGCAGGTGGCGTGCGGCCAGGAACCACACCACACGGTCGCTGCTGATCGGCCAGCTGCCGCCGGAGCCGGTATCCTGCGCGACGAACAGGCCGGGCGTGCGCCCATCGCGGGCAGCCGACAACTTGAACTGCAACGACTGACGCGTGCGCTGCGGATCCAGCCGCGCCAACGCCAGGTCGGCGGCGAAGCTGACATCGCGGGTCCACACGTAGGGCCAGCGGGCGCCGGTCTGGAAGCAGTCGCATGGCACCGGCCGCCCTTCGTCAAAGGCGGGGTCGCGGATCGCATCGACCCGGTCCTGCGCCATCTCCTGCTGGGCCAGCGCGAACAGCGCGTCGAACATCACGCTTCCGGTCTGGCTGCGCATCGGCGCGGCGGCAATCGGCACAGCGCCGTTCGGCGTGTGCAGCACGAAGCTGCCCTTGGCAGCCGCTTCGGCACGCGCATGGCGGCCGTCGAATTCCAGGTCGGCCGCATGCGCGGTCGTCCCCAGCGCTGCCCCCAGGGCAGCGGTCAGGCAAATGATCTTCAGCATCGAAGCGGCAGACCGGCTTGCGCCCGTCGACCTCCCTCCCTCTCTGCACCGTTTATAGGTCCGCGCAGCCGTGACCGGCGCGCGGGCGCGGCGCCTCCCTCAAGGTGCCTTGGGCCCATGGTAGACGCGGGGCTGTCGCCTGCGTCCAGCTGCATACGTATTCATGCACCGACGCGGCAGTACGCCCGCCGGGCTGGCTTATGGTCCGGGTCTGCCAACGGCGCCTTGGGAGGGGAAATGCCGATGTCATCCAGTGTTGTACGTGCGGTGTTCGCGCGAATCATGGGCGTTGCGCTGCTGGGCCTGGCCACGCTGGCGCAGGCCGCCCCGCAGATCACCAGCGTCCAATCGCCCGGCGGCGTGCTCAAGGTCAGCTTGGTGCTGGACGGCGGCACCGCCCGCTACCGGGTGGAGCGCTTCGGTGAAGCCGTAGTGGAGGATTCCAGGCTTGGCTTCGAACTGCGCGATGGCCGCCTGGACCGGGATTTCATCCTGCTCGGGCAGCAACGACGCAGCGTCGATGAGACGTGGGAACAGCCGTGGGGGGAACGCCGCCTCACCCGCAACCACTTCAACGAGCTGACCGTGCAGTTGGCCGAAACCACCAGCAGCAAGCGCCGGCTGGATGTGGTGTTCCGCGTCTACGACGACGGCCTGGGCTTCCGCTATGTGTTCCCTGAGCAACCGAACCTGCGCGAAGCGATCATCGACGACGAGCTGACCGAATTTGCCATCGCGGCAGACTCCACAGCATGGTGGATCCCCGCCGGCGAACCGATCCACTACGAGTATCTCTACCAGCGCACGCCGCTGCGCGAGATCCCGCTGGTGCACACGCCGATGACGCTGCGCAGCCGCGATGGCCTGCACGTTGCGATCCATGAGGCTGCGCTGGTGGACTACGCCGGCATGTGGCTGCGCCGCACCGACGGCCAGCGCCTGCGCGCGCAGCTCTCGCCCTCGGCCGAAGGGTGGAAGGTACGCCGTGCCCTGCCCTTCGTCACGCCCTGGCGCACGCTGCAGATCGCCGACCGCGCCGGCGGCCTGGTCGAGTCCGACCTGATTCTCAATCTCAACGAGCCCAATGCACTGGGCGATGTGAGCTGGGTGAAGCCGGCCAAGTACCTGGGCGTGTGGTGGTCGATGCACCTGGACAACGAAAGCTGGGCGACCGGACCGAAGCATGCGGCGACCACCGCCAAGACCAGGAAGGTGATCGATTTCGCCGCCGCGCACGGCTTCCGTGGCGTCCTGGTGGAGGGCTGGAATCCCGGCTGGGACGGCATGTGGGTGGGCAATGGCTACGACTTCGACTTCACTCGCGCCACGCCCGATTTCGACATTGAAGCGCTTTCGGCATATGGACTGAAGAAGGGCGTGCACCTGATCGGCCACCATGAAACCGGCTGTGCCATCGAACACTATGAGGCGCAGCTCGACGCCGCGCTGGACCTGTATGCGCGGCTGGGCGTGGACCAGTTCAAGACCGGCTATGTCTGCGACGACGGCCAGGTCGACCGTCGCAACCCGTCGGGTGGCCCGCTGTGGCGAGAGTGGCACGACGGCCAGTTCATGGCGCGCCACCACCTGCATGTCGTGCAGGAAGCCGCGCGCCGGCACCTGTCGGTGAATCCGCACGAGCCGATCAAGGACACCGGCCTGCGCCGCACCTATCCCAACTGGATCTCCCGCGAAGGCGCGCGCGGCATGGAGTACAACGCCTGGGGCCAGCCGCCGAACCCGCCCGAACACGAAGTCAATCTGGTGTTCACCCGGATGCTGGCCGGACCGATGGATTACACCCCCGGCATCCTCAGCCTGAAGGGCCGCCACGGCCAGGCCATCCCCAGTACCCTGGCCCGTCAGCTGGCGCTGTACGTGGTGCTGTACAGCCCGATCCAGATGGCCGCCGATCTGCCCGAACACTACCTGCAGCATCGGGAGGCGTTCCGCTTCATCGAAGACGTGGCGGTGGACTGGGAGCAGAGCCGCGTGCTCGACGGTGAAGTGGGCGACTACGTGACGATCGTGCGCCGCGACCGCAACAGCCGTGACTGGTTCCTGGGCAGCATCACCGACGAGCATGGCCGCGTGCTGCCGGTGTCGCTGGGCTTCCTGGAGCCGGGCGTGCGCTACCGCGCGGAAATCTATCGCGATGGCGACGGTGCGGACTACCGCAGCAATCCGTTCGCGTTCACGCGGCAGACGCGTGAAGTGACCAGCGCCGATGCACTGACCCTGATGCTGGCGCCGGGCGGCGGGCAGGCCATTCGGTTCACGCCATTGGAGTGATGAATGCCCCCTCGTGACGTTCGCCGGGCATGGCCCGGCGCTACCGTGGCGGGGATCTGAAAGCGATTACAACCCTGCAAACGTCATTGAATACGTATGCAGGGTGATTCCCGCGGAGAACCCGCTGCCTACCATAGCGGCGACGACAGCGGCCACCGCGTCGCACGTTCACGGCGTTGCCGGAACGACCTCGAAATGAACAACAACATTGCCTGGGAGGGGAAAATGTTGAACCACAAGCGCAGCGCGCTGAGCATCGCGCTGGCCGTTGTCCTGGCGCCGTCACTGGCGGCGGCACAGACCACGCAGAGCACCACCACGCCGGCCGGCACCGCCGCCACCAACCTGGATACGGTGCAGGTCACCGGTATCCGCCGCGGCATCGAGAACGCGATCGCGATCAAGCAGGACGCCACCTCGGTGGTGGAAGCGATCTCCGCCGAGGACATCGGCAAGCTGCCCGACGTCAGCATTGCCGAATCCATCTCGCGCCTGCCCGGCC
The DNA here is from genome assembly GCF_056760395.1 of Stenotrophomonas sp. STEN009. Classification (NCBI taxonomy): domain Bacteria; kingdom Pseudomonadati; phylum Pseudomonadota; class Gammaproteobacteria; order Lysobacterales; family Lysobacteraceae; genus Stenotrophomonas; species Stenotrophomonas sp. STEN009. Next base: position 61,207 of record NZ_JBRRES010000001.1, read on the forward strand.
TGGCCGCGCAGCGCGTCGCCGGGCGTGCACAGGTGATCAGCGTGCGCGGCCTGTCCCCGGACTTCGCCACCACCCTGCTCAACGGCCGTGAGGTCGTCAGCACCGGCGACAACCGTGGCGTCGAGTTCGACCAGTATCCATCCGAGCTGGTCAACGGCGTGACGGTGTACAAGACGCCCGATGCGGCACTGGTCGGCCAGGGCCTGTCGGGCACCATCGACATGCAGACCGCCCGTCCGCTCAGCTTCCCCGACCGGGTGATCGCCGTCAGCGGGCGCCTGCAGAAGAGCTCGCTCGGCGATGCGGCCAACGTCGATGAGTTCGGCAACCGCTTCAGCGCCAGCTACATCGACCAGTTCTTCGACAAGACCCTGGGCATCGCCATCGGTTACGCGCACAGCGACAACCCGATCCAGGAAAACCAGGTCGGCCTGTACGAGCCGTGGACCACCCAGTACACCACGGACGGAAAACGTCCCGGCGTTGCTGCAGGCACCTATTTCTCCGACGGCATCAAGGCGCTGCGCCGTACCGGCAACAACAAGCGCGATGGCGTGATGGCCACGATCCAGTTCCGGCCCAACAACAGCTGGAGCAGCACCTTCGATGCGTTCCACACCGAAGCCGAGCAGATCGACACCGCCAACCAGTTCGAACTGAACCTCAGCAACTACAACGGCAATTACCTGCCGGGCCTGCTGATCAGCAATCCGCAGATCAACGCCGACGGCACCTTCACCGGCGGTACCGCCAGCGGCGTGTACCCGCTGGTGCGCGGCATGTACAACAAGCGCAAGGACAAGATCGACGCGTTCGGCTGGAACAACGAATTCAACTTCGGCAGCGTCAAGCTGGTCGCCGACCTGAACTACTCCAAGGCCACGCGTGACGAGCTGAACCTGGAGAACAATCTGCAGCTCACGCCCATGCCGCAGCTGGATACGGTCGGCGTGCAGATCCGCCAGAACGGCTTCTCGCAGATCAGCCCGGGGCTGAACTACTCCAATCCCGATGCCCTGTTCCTGACCAACACCATCTATGGGTCCGGCTACGGCAAGGTGCCGAAGGTGGAAGATCGCCTGAAGGGCGGCAAGCTGGCGGCGACCATCGCCCTGCCCGAAGCGATGGCGTCGTGGGCACCGGACCTGGACATCGGCGTGAACTATGCCGATCGCCGCAAGGTCAAGACCCAGTCCGAGGGCAACATCCTGCTCGGTGCCCAGGGCGATGCCAACATCGCGGCGGACCTGCAGTACGACCCGGTGAACCTGGGCTTTGCCGGCCTCGGTACCATCCCGGCCTGGAACGTGCCGGCGGCGGTCGCCCGCTACATGACCTTCGATCCGGTCGACAACCTGGACTACCTGATTCCCAAGTCGTGGACGGTGCAGGAGAAGATCACCACCGCCTGGGCGCGCCTGAACATCAACACCGACATCGGCGTGGTCGGCGTGCGCGGCAACATCGGCGTGCAGATGCAGCGCACCGATCAGAGTTCGGACTCCCGCTACTGGGACGCGTCGCAGCCCGCCGGCAGCAACGTGCAGCCCTACTCCGACGGCCGCAAGTACAACGACTGGCTGCCGAGCCTGAATCTGGCCTTCATGTTCCCGCACGAACAGACCCTGCGCTTCGCGGCAGCCAAGCAGGTCGCGCGCCCACGCGTGGACCAGATGCGCGCCGGCCTGGAGTTCGGCGTGGATACCTCCACCGGTCGCCCCGGCGGCAGCGGCGGCAATCCGCGGCTGGACCCGTGGCGCGCCACCGCGCTGGATCTGTCCTATGAGAAGTACTTCGGCGAGAAGGCCTACGTCGCTGCGGCGATCTTCTACAAGGACCTGAAGAGCTACGTCTACACGCAGTCGGTGGACAACTACGACTTCAGCGGGCTGCTCGGCAACTACGTGCCGCCGCCGGGCATGGTGGTGCCCGTGCTGCCGACCGGCACCTTCTCCACGCCGGTGAACGGTGAGGGCGGTACCCTGCGCGGCCTCGAGCTGACCGGTTCGTTCCCGCTGGAGATGCTCACCGACAGCCTGCGCGGCTTCGGCGTGCAGGCCAGTGCCACGTTCAACGACAGCGACATCAAGATCCTCGACCCGGAAAGCGCCTCCAGCGTGGGTACCGATCCAATCAGCCTCCCGGGCCTGTCCAAGCGTGTGTACAACTTCACCGCGTACTTCGAGCGCAATGGTTTCGAGGCCCGCGTGAGCCAGCGCCGTCGTTCGGACTTCATCGGTGAGATCGGCAACTTCAACGGCAATCGCACCCTGCGTTATGTGGTGGGCGAGAACGTGACCGATGCGCAGATCAGCTACACCTTCAGCGACAGCAGCGCCCTGCGCGGGCTGACCCTGCTGCTGCAGGGAAGCAACCTGACCAACGAGCCGTACCGCACCTACGCCGGCACCAAGGATCGCCCGCTGGAATACATCGAGTGGGGCCGCACCTACGTGCTGGGCGTGAACTACAAGTTCTGACCCTCACCGGGCAATGCCGGCCCCGGGCCGGCAACCGCCCATCGAATGCCCGACGCTGCCCGGCAACCGCTCCATCGGTAGCGCCAGGCCATGCCCGGCGGCGAGGACCGCAGGCATGACCGGAAACCCGCTGCGCCTAAGCAGCGGGTTTTCTTTTGGGCGGGGTCCGCCAGCCACGGCACGGCCCATAAAAAAGGGACGGGGCGCTTCGGCCCCGTCCCCGCAAGTACCGCCACCGGAGAAATCGATCAGCTGCGTCGTGCGCAGAACACCGCACGCGGCGGCAGCTGGAGTTCGCCACCCTGCACCGTGCCCGCATCCGGGCCCGGCACATCCATCTGCTGCCAACGGCCGGCCGGCAGCGGATGGGTCACCGCCTCGCCCGACAGGTTGAAGGCCAGCAGGAGGGTTTCATCTGCAAGCATACGCTCGAACAGCAGCACGGGCTCACTGCTGTCAAGGAACCGGATGCTGCCATGCTGCAGGACGGGCTGATGGCGACGCCAGCCCAGGAATGCCCGGAAGGCCGCCAGCACCGACTGCGGGTCAGCGTCCTGCACCGCGACGGCCGCTGCCCGGTGCCCGGCCGGAATCGGCAACCACGGCTGACCGGTAGTGAAACCGGCCAGTGGCGCATCCGTCCACGGCATCGGAGTGCGGCAGCCATCGCGGCCCTTGAAGTTCGGCCAGAAGGTGATGCCGTAGGGATCCTGCAGCGCCTCGAACGGCACCTCGGCCTCGGCCAGGCCCAGTTCCTCGCCCTGGTACAGGCAGACCGAGCCGCGCAGGCAACTCAGCAGCGCCACCAGCATGCGCGCCAGGCGCGGATCGGCCGGATGGCCGCCCCAGCGGGTGACCGCGCGCTCCACATCGTGGTTGGACACCGCCCAGCACGGCCAGCCTTCAGTCATCGCGGCTTCCAGGCGCGAGACAGTCTCGCGGATGTAGGCCGCGCTGTAGTCGTCCACCAGCAGTTCAAAGCTGTAACCCATGTGCAGGCGGCCAACGCGGGTGTACTCGGCGGTGGTGGCCAGCGAATCCTCCGAGGAGATCTCGCCCAGGCTGACCGCACCGGGGTACTGGTCGAGCAGCGCGCGCAGCCGCTCCAGGAACGGCAGGTTCTCCGGCTGCGTGTTGTTGAAGTAGTGGTACTGGTATGCGTACGGGTTGTCCGGGCTGAAGCCGCGGCCAACGCGCTTGTCAGCGGGCTTGGCCGGGTTGTCGCGCAGCTGCGCGTCATGGAAGCAGAAGTTGATCGCATCCAGGCGGAAGCCATCCACGCCACGGTCCAGCCAGAACCGCACGTTGTCCAGCGTGGCCTGCTGCACCTGCGGGTTGTGGAAGTTCAGGTCCGGCTGGTCGACCAGGAAATTGTGCAGATAGTACTGTTCGCGGCGCGGTTCCCACTGCCAGGCGCAGCCGCCGAACAGCGACAGCCAGTTGTTGGGCGGCGTGCCGTCCTCACGCGGGTCGGCCCAGACGTACCAGTCGGCCTTCGGATTGCTGCGATCCTGGCGGCTCTCGCGGAACCACGCGTGCTCGATCGAGGTATGGCTGAGGACCTGGTCGATCATCACCTTCAGCCCCAGGCCGTGGGCCTTGGCCAGCAGGCGGTCGAAGTCCTCCAGGCTGCCGAACAGCGGGTCGACGTCGCGGTAATCGGCGATGTCATAGCCGAAGTCGGCCATCGGCGACTTGAAGAACGGCGAGATCCAGATGGCATCCACACCCAGCGTGGCGATGTGGTCTAGGCGCTGGATGATCCCTGGCAGGTCACCGACCCCGTCGCCGTTGGCGTCAAGGAAACTGCGCGGATAGATCTGGTAGATGACGGCTCCGCGCCACCATGGATAGTGCGACATCGACAGCCCCCCTCCGGGCATGCGGGACCCGCCGGAAGCGGGCCGAAAACCAAGTCCCGCAAGCTTAGCGGTGCCTCCCCGGGGATGGCGCCACCTGCATACGTATTCACGCCAGGCAGTCACGGACGGCCGGGGCGATCAGACCCGCAGGCCGGTTTGCGCCCGAATTCACGGGCAGCGCCTATAATCATCGACGAGCCTGAAAGCCTGATCGCATGACCATCACCGAAGACACCCGCCCCGCCCTGGGCCTGCCCCAGATCCAGTCGCTTGCTGCGGCCGACATGGCCGCCGTCGACGCCCTGATCCGGCGCCGGCTGTCCTCGGACGTCGTGCTGATCAACCAGATCGCGGACCACATCATTTCCGCCGGCGGCAAGCGCCTGCGGCCGATGCTGGTGATGCTGGCCGGTCATGCGGTCGGCCATGCCGGCCCCGAGCACCACCAGCTGGCGGCGATCATCGAGTTCATCCACACCTCCACCCTGCTGCACGATGACGTAGTGGACGAATCCAGCCTGCGGCGCGGCCGCAGCACCGCCAATGCCCTGTGGGGCAACGCACCGAGCGTGCTGGTTGGCGACTTCCTGTACTCGCGCAGTTTCCAGCTGATGGTCGAGCTGGACCGCATGCCGGTGATGCAGATCCTGGCCGACACCACCAATCGCATCGCCGAAGGCGAAGTGCTGCAGCTGCTGCACGTGCATAACCCGGATACCGACGAAGCGGCCTACCTGCGCGTGATCGAGCGCAAGACCGCCGTGCTGTTCGCTGCCGGCACCCGCCTGGGCGCGCTGGCCAGCGGCGTGGACGAAGCCACCCAGCAGGCGCTGTACGACTACGGCATGCATCTGGGCTACGCCTTCCAGATCGCCGATGACGTGCTGGATTACTCGGCCAACGCCGAGGAGCTGGGCAAGAATCTGGGCGACGACCTCGCCGAAGGCAAGGCAACGCTGCCGCTGATCCATGCCATGGCCCGCTCCGACGACGCCACCCGCGAGCGCCTGCGCACCATCGTGCAGGAAGGCGATGCGTCGGCAATGCCGGAAGTGCTGGCCGCGATCCACGCCACCGGCGGCCTGGACTACAGTCGCCGCCGGGCCGAGGAATACGCAGAGCGCGCCGAGCGTGCGCTCGACGGGCTGGGCGACAATGATGCCGTCGCCGCTCTGCGTGGACTGGCCCGCTACGCGGTGCAGCGCACGCATTGACCGCGCTCGCCCGGGGGCGGGCCCCCCGGCCCGCGGGGGGCGCGCCCCGCGGGGCGGGGGGGGGGGGGGTGGGGCGGGCCGGGCCCCCCCCCGGGCGAACCCGGTGCCTCAGCGCTTCTCGAAGCGCTCCTCGAAGAACTCATCCAGTGCCTTCCACGCGCGCTTCGCCGCCCGTTCGTTGTACTGGCACCCCGGCGGATTGTTGGCATCACGCTCGGCAAAGCAATGCACGGCGCCGCTGTAGTTGGTGAATTCCCAGTCGACCTTGGCGGCATTCATCTCGTTCTGGAAGCTGGCGATGTCGGCCGCGGTCACGCTCCTGTCATCGGCACCATTGAGTACCAGCACCGAGGGATGCGCTCCACCGGCCTGCGCCGGCAGCGGCGAGCCCAGCCCACCATGCAGGCTGACCACGCCGGCCAGCGGCGCGCCCGCGCGGGCCAGCTCCAGAACGGTGGTACCGCCGAAGCAGAAGCCGACCGCACCGATGCGGCTGGCATCCAGCGGCACCTTGCCGGCCTGTGCCTTGAGCACATTCACCGCCTCCAGCGCACGCGCACGCAGCAGCGGCCGGTCGTTGCGCAACGCGGTGGCGACCGGCCCTGCCTCGGCATCGGTCTTCGGCCGCACACCCTTGCCATAGACATCGGCCACCAGCACCACGTAATCATCGCCGGCCAGCTGCTTGGCCTTCTCGACCGCCGATTCGTTCACACCCTTCCAGTTCGGCACCATCACCAGTCCGGGGCGCTTGTCACTGTCCCCGTCGTCATAGACCAGCACCCCGCTGAAGGTCGTGCCCTGGTGCGTCCACTCCACCGGCTGGGTCTTCATCGCCGCCCACGCCGGCAGCGCCGCCAGACCCAGGACCATCGCCACACCCCAACGCCATGCATTCATGCGCCTGCTCCAGAGAAAAGAAAACAGAGGGGTCGCCTGATGTCCCCCTCCCGTCCGCATTCTGCATTGGCGGCGTGACGCAGGTGTGGTTGGATACGCCCTGATTCCGCCCAGCCCCTGTTTGCGAATGAACCTTGTCGATCAATTCCTGTCCGGCCTGATGCCGCGCCTGCCCGCCGACGATGCTGCGCAATGGGCGCATGTCCAGGGCGCCAGCGCCGGAGACCTGCAACGCCTGCGTGCGCAGTGGCCGCGGGTACCTGACAGTCTGGTTGCGCTGCTGTCGCGCGTGGATGGCACGCATTTCCGCCGGTATCCCGAGGGCGAGGTCTGCGTGCTGATGCTCGGCTCGGACGTGGAAGGCGGCGGATACCCCTACTACCTGCGCTCGGTCGCACAGATCTTCGAGGATCAGCGGCACTGGGACGACAGCATCCGCTCGATCTACGAAGAATGGCTGGACGACGAACCGGAGATTCTCGGCGACGGCATCGATGCCGACGTACCGATGAGCCGCCGCCTGTGCTTCTCGCACTGCATGAACAACGGCGGCACCTCGATGCTGTACCTGGATTTCGACCCGGCCCCGGGCGGCACGATCGGCCAGGTGGTGCGCTACCTGCACGACCCGGACAGCTATGCGGTCATCGCGCCCGGCTTCGATGCGTATCTGCAGCAGTTGATTGACGGCGACTACGCGTTCATCGAGGAAGCGTAGATCCACGCCTGCGTGGATGAAATTGCCGGTGGGTTGCCGGCCCGGATCCCGCCGGGGTCAGAGCCCTTTCCTGCGGAAAGGGATCCGCCCCCCTCAGGCGATGCCCAGGCCCGGAATCGCGCTGATGCTGTCCGGATCGAATCCGGCCAGCTCGGCGAAGTGACGTCCGCGCGCAACGTAATCGCGGTAGGCCCCAAAACTTGGTGCGCCCGGCGACAACAGCACCACCCCGCCCTGCTGGCCCAGCGCAGTGCGTGCCAGCGCCATGGCCTCCGGCAGGTCGACGGCCGCATGCAGCCCGAATCGACCTGCATCGGCCAGCGGCTGCAGCATCGCGTGGATGCGCGGGCCGTTGCTGCCCATGGTCACGATCTCCACCGGCGGCACATCGTGCGCCATGTGCTGCATGAAATCGGTCCAGTCCAGGCCGCGGTCATGCCCGCCCACCAGCAGCGCGATGCGCTGGCCGCTGAAGCACTCCAGCGCCGCCAGACTGGCGTGCGGCGTGGTGCTGATCGAATCGTTGATGTAGGTCAGCCCATCGGCCACGCCGATGCGCTGCAGCCGGTTGGGCAGCGGACGGAAATCCTGCACGGCCGGCGCCAGCGCCGCCGCGTCCAGGCCCAGCGCTTCCAGCGCGGCCAGCACCGCACACAGGTTGCCTCGGTTGTGGCGGCCCGGCAGCGGCGTATTGCGTGTATCGAACACCGCCTGTTCGCCACGATGCACGATGTCGCCACGCATGTGCCAACCCTGCGGCTGGTTGAACCAGACCACCTGGCTGTGCGGCAGCGTCAGTTCCGCCAGATGCGGATCGGCGGCATTGAGCACGGCGATGCACGGAGCGGCATCGGTGACCAGCTGCAGCTTGTCCTCGATATAGCGCTGTTCGCTGCCATGCCAGTCCAGATGCTCAGGGAACAGATTCAACACCACCGCCACCTGCGGTCGCGCGCCACTGCGCGCCACTTCGCCGGTCTGGTAACTGGACAGTTCCACCGCCCAATACGCGGGCGCCGGCTGCGGGTCCAGCACCTCCAGCAGCGGCAGGCCGATGTTGCCGACCAGGCCGGTGCGATGACCGGCGGCACGCAGCAGGTGCGCGACCAGCGCGCTGGTGGTGCTTTTGCCCTTGGTACCGGTCACGCACACGGTGTCATGGACGATGCCGTCGTCAGCGGCATGCTCGGCGAACCAGAGCGCGGTGCCCCCGATGAAACGCGTGCCCCGTGCCGCCGCGGCCACCGCGATCGGCTGGTAGGGACTGATGCCGGGTGACTTGATCACCACGTCGAACGCGGCCAGCGCCTCGGCCGAAGGCTCGCCACGCACCTCCAGTGACCCCTGCGTTTCCGCGCGCGCCGCATCGGCTTCGGCGGCCGGACAGAACAGGCTCAGCGGCAACGTCGGCAGGCGTGCACGCAGCACCGCGAATGCGGCACGGCCCTCACGCCCCCAGCCCCACAGCGCGACGCGCTTTCCTTCAAACTGAGAAATCTTCACGCACCCGTTCCCACAGCGCAGCCGGAATGCGGTGCTCGCCCTGCAGCTGCAGCATCGGCGCCAGCTCCAGTTCGGCCGCGTCGAGCTGCGGCTGGATCTCGTTGCAGAAGCGCTTCACCAGCGCATCTTCCTTCCACTCCGGTCGCTGCGCCAGGGTCGCCATCGCTGCACGCGATTCACGACCTTCGCCCACGCACTCGAACGGCTTGTGATCCTGGAACTCCAGCAGCGCGTCGAAGCCACCGGCCTGCTCGACATCGTCCAGCAGATTGCGACCGAAGATGCGCACGAGGCGGGTCTTGGGCATGAACGGGGCCAGCGCCAGAAACACGAAATGGCACTTCGGGCAGACGCCACACCAACGGTTCACCGGGCGCTCGCCGAGGATATGGAAGTTGCGGTTGCAGCTGGAGAAATGCGCGTCGTAGAAGTCGCTCTTGGCGAACTGGCGGGCCACCGCCAGTTCCGACATCGGTCGCAGCAGCGAGTAGTACTGCAGGTCTGCGGCCACGTGCGCCTGCACATGGCTGCCGAAGGCCTGCTCGAACGCCCAGCCCTTGGACCACTGGTGGTTCACCTCGCCGGTGCCCGGAATCTGGCTGCCGTAGCTGGCCGAACGTTCGTTGGAGAACACCACCTGGTCCACGCCCTGCAGCAGGGCTGCCAGCACCATGATCGCCGAGTTCACCGCGGTCACCGGGATATGGCCGTTCCACGCCCCTTGGCGGTTGAGCTCGAACAGCTCCGGCGCCAGCGCGCGGCCCAGGTTCAGCGTCGGCAGGCCGGTGCGTTCGGCGCAGGCACGGATCAGCTGCGAACCGCCGATCCAGGTGACCGTCTCGTCCACACCAGCCCGTCGCAGCGCTTCGATGCTGACCAGCGAATCCTTGCCGCCACCGATGGCGACCAGCGCATGCGGCTGCAGGCCCACCTCCGGTGCCTGCACCGGCTCGCCCTGCACCGGCAGGCGGAAGCGGCCACGCAGGTTGAGGCCGTTGCGGTAGGCGAACTCGCCCAGGCCGTTGAGGTAGATCGCTTCCACCAGCGCCGCGGTATCGGCATCGATGGCGTAGCTGTCGATGCTGACGATCTCCGGCACGCCGGCCTTGTAGTAGCTGACGCCGGCGATCAGGTGCAGCAGCTGCAGCGCTCGCTGCACGGCAGCGGCGCGCGCCGGGTCGAGGACGAACGGGGCGCCGGGAACGGTGATGGTTTCCACCATCTCGGGGCCATCATCGAAGGCGTAGACCAGCCGTGCCACGCCGCTGTCCGCGGCAAATTCGCAGCGGACGAAGCGGAAACGGGAGACCTGGTGTTTGTCGAAAGCAGTCATGGTGTATCCGGTCAGGCACGGACCCGCGCGGTGGCGCGGGGCGTGTCGGTGGGCGGGTGCAGCGCGCGCAGGGCGATCACTCGATCACATCCTCGCGCGGCAGCGCCCGCTGGTTGTAGGTGTTGGACATCACGTAGCCATAGGCGCCAGCGTCAGCAATCAGCATCACGTCGTCCGGCGCGGTGGACACCGGCAGCTTGCGCCGCTTGCCGAACACATCGCTGGACTCGCAGATCGGGCCGACGACATCGAATGCCGCCTCGGCGTACCCGCCCTGGCGGCTGAGGTTCTCGATGTCGTGCCAAGCGTCGTACAGGGCCGGACGCATCAGCGTATTCATGCCGGCATCCAGGCCGACGCGGCGCACGCCGTCCTTCTCCACCACCTGGGTGGCATGGGTCAGCAGCACGCCGGACTCGGCCACCAGGTAGCGCCCCGGCTCGATGGCCAGGCGGAATGCGGGGTGCAGCGCCTTGACCTCGGCCAGGCCGGCAGCCCACGCGTCCAGATCGAAGGGCTCGTCCTCGTCGCTGTACGGAATCGGCAGGCCGCCGCCGATGTCGATCGTCTGCACGCTGCCGATGCGGCGGGCGAAGCCTGCCAGCTCATCGCACATCAGGCGCCAATGCTGCGGGGTTTCCACGCCGCTGCCCAGGTGGGCGTGCAGGCCGACCACCCGGCTGCCCAGTTCGGTGGCGGCACGGACGAACTCATCGACGCGGGCGATCGGCAGGCCGAACTTGGACTCCTTGCCGCCGGTGCGGACCTTGGCGTGGTGACCTTCGCCGCGCCCCAGGTCCACGCGCAACCACAGCTCGCGGTTGCGGAACAGGTCCGGCCAGCGCTGCAGGGCTTCGACGTTGTCGACGGTGACGGTCACGCCCAGTGCGAACGCGGCCTCGTACTCACTGCGCGGGCAGAAGCTGGGGGTGAACAGCACACGCCTGGGCGAAAGTTCCGGCAGGTGCTGGAACACATGCTTCAGCTCGCCATGCGAAACGCACTCCAGGCCGAAACCCTCCGACTCCAGCAACTGCAGGATGGCCGGGTGGCTGTTGGCCTTGATCGCGTAGTAACGCTGGTCGATCGGCTTGATCGCAGCCAGCGCGCGGGCACGCGCCCGCACGGTCGGTAGGTGATAGACGTAGCGCGGGGTGCCCGCGTCGGCGAGCTGCAGCAGGTGTGCCCGCTGGCCGCGCCACCAGGGCGTGCCGCGCGGGCGAACCGTGCCGGCGATCTCGCGCCAGCGCGGGCCGAACACCTCGGTTTCCTCCACCGGCATGGCGCCGCTGTCGATCAGTTCCGCATGCAGGATCGGCAGCAGGCCATCGGCATCGGCCTCATCGATGACGAAGGTCAGGTTCAGGTCGTTGGACGACTGCGAGATCATGTGCACGCGCTCACGGCCGAACGTGGCCCACACATCCGACAGCTTGTGCAGCAGCGAGCGCATGCCCAGCCCGACCAGGGTGATCGCCGCACAGGGCACGATCACCTTGACCTTGCACACCTGCGACAGGTCGGCCGACAGCGCGGCCAGCACATCGGTGTTGACCAGGTTCTCCGACGGATCCAGCGACACGGTGACATTGGTTTCGGCCGAACCGATCAGGTCCACCGACAGGCCGTGCTTCTTGAACAGGGCGAACACATCGGCCAGGAAGCCGACCTGTTGCCACATGCCGATGCCTTCCATCGACACCAGCACGATGCCGTTGCGACGACTGATTGCCTTCACGCCCGGTACCGGCGCGGCATTGCCGTCGATGCTGGTACCTGGAAGCTCGGGGCGCTCGGTGTCGAGGATCGCCATCGGTACACCGGCATCGCGGCACGGCTTGATCGAGCGCGGATGCAGCACCTTGGCACCCGTGGTGGCGATTTCCTGCGCCTCGTAGTAATCCAGGCGGGTCAACAGGCGCGCGTCCGGCACATCCTTGGGATTGGCGCTGAACATGCCCGGCACGTCGGTCCAGATTTCCACCCGGCTGGCACCGAGCAGCGCACCGAAGTACGCCGCCGAGGTGTCCGAACCGCCACGGCCGAGGATGGCAGTGCCACCGTCCGCGTGCCGCGAAATGAAGCCCTGGGTGATCAGAAGGCGGGTCGGCTGCGCACGGAAGCGCTGCGCCCAGTCCGCATCCGAGCGCCACTGGCAGTTCACCGACAGGCGTTGCGACCAGTCGCTCTGGTTCGGCTGCGGCGGCAGTGCATCCAGCCAGTGCCGGGCATCCATCCAGCCCATGTCCAGCCCGGACGCGCGCAGGTATGCAGCGCCCACGGTCGAGGACAGCAGTTCACCCTGGCCCAGCACGTCGGCCTGCCAGTCCAGCGGCCGGGTGGCCGCGCGCGGATCGTCCAGCAGGCCCTGCAGGGCGGCCAGACGCTCGGCCAGCACTTCGCGGCCGAGGCCCAGCTCGACCAGGAATGCCTCGTGGCGTTCGACCAGCGCGGCGACGCGATCACGGCTGTCCGCCGCGCCGTCGGCGATCGCGGTCAGCTCGTTGGTCACCCCGGACAGTGCCGAAACCACCACCAGCACGCGCGAGCCGGTTTCTTCCGCGCGTTTTTTCGCCAGCTTCCCGATCGTGTCCCAGCGATGGCGACGCGACACCGAGGTGCCGCCGAACTTCAGTACGATCCAACGATCGACAAGGGGGGAAGCTGACATGGATTGGCTATGTGTATTGTGGGGAAGCCGCCCCTGGGGGCGGAACCTTCGATTCTAAGCCCAATATCCCCGCCATGACCGCCTATCGTTACCTGCAGCTCGATGTCTTTGCTCCCCGTCCCGGCACGGGCAACCCACTGGGTGTCGTATTTGACGCGGACGGGCTTTCCAGCGACCGCATGCAGGCGCTGGCCACCTGGCTGAACCTGTCCGAGACAGTGTTCTTCGTCCGCCCCACCGCGGCCGGTGCCGACTACCACGTACGCATTTTCACCCCGGGCAGCGAGCTGCCGTTCGCCGGCCACCCCAGTGTCGGTGCCGCCTGGGCAGCGGTGACCAGCGGCCTGGCCGTGCCGCGCGACGGTGCCCTGGTTCAGCAGTGCGCCGCCGGGCTGTTGCCGGTGCGCGTGTCCGGCCCGGCTGCCGCACCGACGATCCAGCTCGCCAGCCCCGCAGCACGGCACCTGGATACCGCTCCCGGGGCGGTGCCGGAAGCGCTGCTGGCCCAGGCCGCCGAGGGCCATGTGGCCCAGTTGTGGGACAACGGTCCGCGATGGTGGCTGCTGCCCCTGCGTGATGCCGCCAGCGTGCGCTCCCTGGCGCCGGACATGGCCGCCGTGCGCGACTGGACCAATGCCACCGGCGCCACCGGCGTGGCCGTGTTCGCACCGGAACAGGCTGCCGCTCACGCGCTCGTGGTGCGCGCTTTCTGCCCCGGCGATGCGGTGAACGTGCCCGAGGATCCGGTGACCGGCAGTGCCAATGCGCTGATTGGCGCCTGGCTGCGGCAACGCAGCGCGCTGCCGGGCACGGACGCCGGCTACGTGGCCAGCCAGGGCCGCGAAGTGGGCCGCGATGGTGAGGTTCAGGTCCAGGTCGATGCGCAGGGCACCGTATGGATCGGCGGCCAGGTGCAGCCGGTGATCGATGGGCAGATTCACTGGTAGCCCCGCGCTACCCTATGCCGCCTTGCCGGTAGCGCCGGGCCATGCCCGGCGACTCGCCGCGCTGCGCGCTCGCGGAGCATGGCCCCGCGCCACCGTCCCATCATTTCCTGGAGTTGTCACTGATGTCCGCACGCCGTTTCCTGCAACTGGATGTGTTCTCCCCGCGCGCCGGTGCCGGCAATCCGCTGGCCGTGGTGCTGGATGCCGACGGACTCGACGACGACACCATGCAGGCCATCGCCCGCTGGACGCGGTTGCCCGAGACAACCTTCGTGTTCCCGCCGCAGACGGCGGGAACCAGCTACCGCCTGCGCATGTTCAGTCCGCAGAAGGAAGTCCCGTTTGCCGGCCACCCCAGCGTAGGCACCGCGCATGCCGTGCTGCAGGCGGGCCTGGCGGAGGCGGTGGATGGCCTGCTGGTGCAGGACGGGATTGCCGGTGCGCTGCCGCTGCGGGTCAGCGGCGAAGGCGCGCAGCAGCGCATTGCCATCCGCACCCCGCGCGCGCAGCTGGCCGAAACCGCGCGGGCGGACGATCCGCGCCTGCAGGCGGCCCTGAAGGACTGGCCACTGGGTCGGTTGCCGCCAGCACGCATGCAGGGCGGGCGCAGCTGGTGGGTGGTCCAGGTTGCCGATGAATCGGCCCTGCGCGCGCTGCGCCCGGACTGGGACGCGGTGGCCGCGCTGGCCGAATCCACCGACAGCATGGGCGTGTTCGCCTATGCATTCGCCGACGGCAACGAAGGCTTCGATCTGGCCGTGCGCGCGTTCGTCGGCAACGGGCGCCGCTTCGAGGATGCCGCCTCCGGCGCCGCCAACGCCGTGCTGGCGGCATGGCTGGACCTGCGCGGCGCCCTGCCGCGGGGCCGCGAGGCATTCGACGTCAGCCAGGGCCGGGAGGTCGGGCATGACGCACGCCTGACCCTGCGCGTGGACGAGGCCGGCGAGGTGTGGTCCGGCGGTCAGGTGCAGACCGTGATCGCCGGCACCCTTGATTGGTGACTGGTGATTGGTGTGGGACGCCGGGCATGGCCCGGCGCTACCGACCTCAGCCCAGCTCGGCCTCCAGGCTGATGGGCACCGCGCTCAGTGCCTTGGACACCGGGCAGTTCTGCTTGGCATCGTCGGCGATGGCACGGAACTGCGTCGCATCGATCCCGGGCACCACGGCCTTCACTTTCAGCCGGATCTGCGAAAGCTGTGGGCCGCCTTCCATCGACAGATCCACCTTCGCCTCGGTATCCAGCGACGTCGGAGTGAAACCGGCCTCGCCGAGCTTGGCCGACAGCGCCATGGTGAAGCAGCCGGCGTGCGCGGCGGCGATCAGCTCTTCCGGATTGGTGCCCTTCTCCTCGCCGAAACGGCTGTTGAACCCATAGCGGGTCTTGTCCAGCAGGCCACTCTGCGGCGTGCTCAACTGTCCCTTGCCGGACTTCAGATCGCCTTCCCAGTGCGCGGTGGCGTGTCGCGAGATTCCCATTTGCTGCTCCTGTGTGGCGGTGATGAACGGTCACCCTCGCATGGCGCACGTTATGCCTGCGTCGCTCTGCCGCATTGCAGCGTGCCCGGCACGCGTGCTCCGGTTGCTTCGCGCCAGCTCCGCGCCATGCCGTTTTTCCCTTGTTTTCAGCGGTTTCGCACTTCCACCCGGCGAAAGGGCCGGCGCTTTCCTGCCCCTCCGGGTGCCCCTGCCCCCTACCGCCGGCCATGTACTGAATCGGCCTGGATATGAAAAAACATGCACTTTCCGCGCTCCGGGCTATTGGCGGCGCCCGAGAGTTGCCCTACATTGCGCTTGCCGACGGGGTTCGGCGCCGACCAAACAACCAACCGTTCACGGAACAGGAAACCATGGCAAAGACCGCTAAGAAGGCTGCCCCGAAGAAGGCAGTGAAGAAAGTCGCGACGAAGGCTGCCGCCAAGCCGGCCGCTCCGAAGCCGATCAAGGAAGTGCTGACCAAGTCCGGCCTGGTTGCACACATCGCTGAAGCCTCCGGCGTTGTCGCCAAGGACGTGCGCGCTGTGCTGGCCTCGCTGGAAGGCGCTGTCGCCTCTTCGGTGCACAAGAAGGGCGCTGGCTCCTTCACCCTGCCGGGCCTGCTGAAGATCACCACCGTCAATGTGCCGGCCAAGCCGAAGCGCAAGGGCATCAACCCGTTCACCAAGGAAGAGCAGTGGTTCGCCGCCAAGCCGGCCACCACCAAGCTGAAGGTTCGTCCGCTCAAGAAGCTGAAGGACGCCGCGCTGTAAGCGCGCGCCATTCGGCGGATGCATGACGGGACGGCCCAGGCCGTCCCGTTTTTTTTGGCGCCCCCGGCGGTTCCGCGCAGGCAGCGACCATCTTCCGGGCACGGCGCCGGGCATCGCAACACAGCGTTGCCCCAGCAGCGCAATCGGCCTCCCAGGCCCGCCACCAAAGGCTGCGGCCACGCTTCCCCCGCACTTCGTCCAACCGGGTGGAACACTGCGTGCAGCGCCGGCCGTCGCCGCCGGCGGCGGCCTTGCCTATGGTGGGCACATTCCCCCACAGCAACGGCGAGCACCTCTCATGGCCAGCCCCTCCACCCGCTACCGGATCTCGGTGACTCCGATCGAAAAGGACGGGTTGCAGTGCACCGGGCGCTGCACCATCGAACTGGAACATCGCGCCAGTCGCGACCTGATGCGACTGCTCGAAGCGGCACCGCGCACCGCAGGGCTCAGTGGCGACGAGCGCGCCACGCTGGTGGTCGCCACCCAGTTGCTGCGCGACATCGTGCAGCGTCATGCCGACACCGACGGTCATGCACTGGCCGCACTCGCCGCCCAGGTCCTGCCGGCGCTGGATGCGCTGGATCAGCTGCCATCTTCCCGCTGAAGACCCCGTAGTCGATACACTGCCGTCCTCCAGGTCGCCTCGGGGAGGAGGCACCATGCGCAGGACCCTGCTGTTGCTGATGCCGCTGGTCGTGCTGGGCTGTTCCCGGCCGCCCCCCGCAGTGGATATCACCGCCCCGGTCGCCACCAGACCGGATGATGTACACCGGCAGCCGACGGCCGTGGGCGATGAAGCTGCATCGCTGCGGCCACCCTCCGTCCAGCCGTTGCTGGCCGCAGTGGCCGACGACGCGGAGCCGCCCGGGGACATGCTCAGCCGGTACATGACCGACCTGCTCAATCGCGACCACGCCGCGAGCGACGCTGCCTGGACCTTCCCACCCGCCGACCCGCGGCGGGCGGATGACGCCGCGCTGCGCCAGCTGGACAACGTGCGCGCCCTGCGCCTGCGCAGCCAGACGCCGGTCGCCGTCGACGGGAAGCATCCGCCGCAGCTGCTGGAGGTTCCGGTCCAGGTCCGCGCCGTGACCGCCGACGGCACCTTCCGCTTTGGTGGCTGGTATCGCGTGCAGCCCAACGCCGACGGCAGTGCCTGGCAGATCCAGTCGGCGCAGCTGCGGCCCTCTTTGGACTGAACCGCTGCAACGGCATGCACGCTCGATTCAGCCTGCAAAGCTACTCTGTAGCCACCCCGCCCTTTCCGGTCACCGCCATGCGCCTGCGTCCCCTGATGACCCGCCTCGCCGCCGCCACCGTCCTGATCGCCGCTGCGATCGGCGCGCAGGCCGCACCTTCGATTTCCGGCCGCGAACTCTCGGTTGGCGCCAGCGACGTGCAGCAGTACCTGGACGGCAGTTTCCCGCGTACACAGGATGCACTTGGCGGCCTGATCGCGCTGACGATGAGCCATCCACAACTGAGCCTTCCCGCAGGCGAACGCCTGAACCTGGGCATGGACGTGGCGCTTGCGACCGCCGGCGGCAGTCCGGCCAAGCTCGGTACGGTCAAGCTCAGCAGCGGCCTGCGTTATGACGCCCAGACCCAGGGCTTCCACCTGCAGCAGCCGAGCGTGGACGATTTCACCCCGGCCAATCAGGGCGGCCGCCTCGATTCACGTACCCGCGGGCTGCTCAATGCCTGGCTGAGCGACTATGCGCAGCGTGAACCGATCTACAAGCTTGATCCGGCCGTGGCCGGCATGCTCGGTGCGCTGCAGGTGCAATCGGCACAGGTGAAGAACGGCAAGCTGGTCGTCACCTTCAACCAGAACCTCGGCAACCTGGTACCTGCGGGCCTGCTCGGCAACTGAGCCGAGCTGCAGCACCATGCCCGGCCTCCAGCGGCCGGGCACGGGTGTGACACAGCGGCAGATCGTCACGCAGCCAGCGCGCGGACGACGGCCTCGCTGAAAGCGGGAATGTCGTCGGGCTTGCGGCTGGTGATCAGATTGCCGTCCACCACCACTTCGGCATCCTGCCAGCGCGCACCGGCGTTGAGCAGATCCTGCTGCAGTGACGGCCACGAGGTGACCTCGCGGCCGTTGGCCAGATCACTGTTGATCAACAGCCAGGGGCCGTGGCAGATCGCCGCGACCGGCTTGCCGGCCGCCGCCACGTCGCGGATGAAGTCCACGGCGGCCTGATCCGTGCGAAGCGTGTCCGGATTGATCACGCCACCGGGCAACACCAGCGCATCGAACCCTGCCGCGTCGGCTTCGCTCAGGGGGATGTCCACCGCCACCGCCTCGCCCCAGTCCTTCTCTTTCCAGCCTTTGATGGTGGCTTCCTTCGCCGGCGATATCACGCTGACCCGGGCGCCTTCCGCTTCAAGCAGGCGCTTGGGTTCAATCAGTTCGGACTGCTCGAAGCCGTGGGTGGCCAGGATGGCGATCTGCCTGCCTTTGAGGCGCTGGGCCATGGGTGCACTCCCGTTGGTGAGGATGAGTACCCAGCGTGCGGCAACGTGCATTGAAGCGGAGTGACCCGCGTGTCGATGGCAGGTGCATGTCCGCGATGCGGCCGGCGATCGGCCGGCCGTACCCGGTGCCGGTCAGCGCTTGGGCTGCAGCATGGTGCCGGTGCACTTGGGGGAACCGCAGCGGCACTCCCAGATCTTCTTCAGCTTGGCCGTATGGCGCTCGGCCAGGACGATGCCGTAGTTATAGGTCAGCTCCTCACCGGCGGCGATATCGCGCAGCGCTTCGATGAACACCTTGTCACCACGGCTGTCGCCGTCCGCATCTTCCTCGATCACCGCCTCGCAGTTGGGGTCGCAGCTGTGGTTGATCCAGCGCGCATCGTTGCCCTTGTAATTGGCATCGATCACCCAGTCGTCGTTGAGGGTGAACAGGAAGGTGTGGCCGCTTTCGACGTCACCGCTGTCATCGGCATCGACGTCGCCATGGCTGCGCAGCAGGCCCTTGTACTGGATCACGCGCTCGCCCTGCTTGATCGGGGCCACGGCGAACACACCGTTGCCATGGATGGCGGACTTGCGGGCTTGGATCTTCTTCGGCATCGGCACGGGCTGTTTGCAGCGAAAGGAACCCGGATTCTCGCCCATTCCGGGCAATTGCGAAAATCGTCCCGATGCTCCAGCATGTCGCCCCGATCGTGACTGCGGGTGAACGGCCCCGGCCAGGGTCTCCCAGCGCCGGCTGAATGCCCGGGTTGGATGCCGGCGAAGAAAAGCGTACAATTTCAGTCCGCTTTAAGAACCGCTCGCATCCCCCATGTTGCGCGTCACCAAACTCACCGATTACGCCACCGTCGTGCTGACCGTGCTCGCCGCCCGTCCGGGCGAAGTGCTCAGCGCCACCGAGCTGGCCGAATTCACCGGCCTGGAGCCGCCCACCGTCAGCAAGGTCCTCAAGCCGCTGGCACAGGCCGGCCTGGTCGAGGGCCTGCGCGGCGTCCGCGGCGGCTATCGGCTGACCCGGCCCGCCGTGGAGGTCTCGCTGTTCGAAGTGGTGGAAGCAATGGAAGGGCCGCTGGCCCTGACCGAGTGCAGCCACGACCACCACCAGTGCGGCATGGCGCCCAAGTGCGGCGCGCGCAGCAGCTGGCGGCTGATCAACGACGTGGTCTCCGAGGCCCTGCGCGATGTCAGCCTGGCGCAGATCCTGCCCCCTCTTCCCCTTGTCGATGACGAACAGCGCCGCACCATCGCTGTCGACGTCGTCTCCTGATCCGTAGGCAGCCCCCCCATGGCCACCGAAACCATCGAAACCGTCGCCCACGACGACACCCCCAACCGCGAGATCCATGAGCAGCTCGGCCGCAAGTACTCGGCCGGCTTCGTCACGGACATCGAATCGGACTCGCTGCCCCCGGGCCTGGACGAGGACACCATCCGTGCGCTGTCCGCCAAGAAGGACGAGCCGGAATGGATGACGCAGTGGCGCCTGGACGCCTACCGCCACTTCCTGACGATGCCGATGCCGAACTGGGCCAAGCTGCAGATCGCCCCGATCGACCTGCAGGCGCTCAGCTATTACTCGGCACCGAAGGGCCCGAAGTACGCCTCGCTGGATGACGTGCCCAAGGAACTGCTCGATACCTACGACAAGCTGGGCGTGCCGCTCCACGAGCGCGCCAAGCTGGCCGGCGTGGCGGTGGACGCGGTGTTCGACTCGGTCTCGGTCGGCACCACGTTCCGCAAGGAGCTGGCCGAGAAGGGCATCATCTTCTGTTCGATGTCCGAAGCCATCAAGGAACATCCGGAACTGGTGCGCCAGTACCTGGGCACCGTGGTGCCGGTCGGTGACAACTACTTCGCCGCGCTCAACTCGGCGGTGTTCTCCGATGGCAGCTTCGTGTTCATTCCCAGGGGCGTGCGCTGCCCGATGGAGCTGAGCACCTACTTCCGCATCAACGCCGGCCACACCGGCCAGTTCGAGCGCACCCTGATCGTGTGCGAGGACAAGGCCTACGTGTCCTACCTGGAAGGCTGCACCGCGCCGATGCGCGACGAGAACCAGCTGCACGCCGCGGTGGTCGAGCTGGTGGCGCTGGAAGATGCGGAGATCAAGTACTCCACGGTGCAGAACTGGTATCCGGGCGACGAGAACGGCGTCGGTGGCATCTACAACTTCGTCACCAAGCGCGCCGAGTGCCGCGGTGCACGCAGCAAGGTCACCTGGACCCAGGTCGAGACCGGCTCGGCGATCACCTGGAAGTATCCCTCCTGCGTGCTGCTGGGCGATGACTCGGTCGGCGAATTCCACTCCGTCGCGCTGACCCACCATCGCCAGCAGGCCGACACCGGCACCAAGATGATCCACGTCGGCAAGCGCACCAAGAGCAAGATCGTCAGCAAGGGCATCAGCGCCGGTCGTGGCCAGAACACCTACCGCGGCCTGGTCAAGGTCGACCGCAATGCCGAGGGCGCACGCAACTACACCCAGTGCGATTCGCTGCTGATCGGCAAGCAGTGCGGCGCCCACACCTTCCCCTACATCGAGGTGAAGAACCCGGGCGCCACCGTCGAGCACGAGGCCACCACCTCCAAGATTTCCGACGACCAGCTGTTCTACTGCCGCGCCCGTGGCATCAGCCAGGAAGACGCGGTGTCGATGATCGTCGACGGCTTCTGCAAGCAGGTGTTCCGCGAGCTGCCGATGGAATTCGCAGTGGAAGCCAAGAAGCTGCTGGAAGTCTCGCTGGAAGGTTCGGTGGGCTGAGCCCTGCCCTCGCAACGCATTCTTTTTATTGGCGGGCTGCGGCCCGCCTCACGGAAATCCCCACCATGCTGAAGATCGAAAACCTCCACGCCCGCATCGGCGACAAGGAAATCCTCAAGGGCCTTTCGCTGGACGTCCAGCCCGGCCAGGTGCACGCCATCATGGGCCCGAACGGCGCCGGCAAGTCCACCCTGGGCAACGTCCTGGCGGGCCGCGACGGCTATGAAGTGACCGAGGGCAGCGTCCGGTTCGACGGGGTCGATCTGCTCGACCAGGACCCGGAAGCGCGCGCCGCTGCAGGCCTGTTCCTGGCGTTCCAGTATCCGGTGGAAATCCCCGGCGTGAACAACACCTACTTCCTGCGCGCGGCACTGAACGCACAGCGCAAGGCACGCGGTGAGGACGAACTCGATTCCATGCAGTTCCTCAAGCTGGTACGGCAGAAGCTGGCCGTGCTGCACCTGAAGGACGAACTGCTGCACCGTGGCGTCAACGAAGGCTTCTCCGGTGGCGAGAAGAAGCGCAACGAGATCTTCCAGCTGGCCGTGCTGGAACCGAAGCTGGCGATCCTCGACGAAACCGATTCGGGCCTGGACATCGATGCGCTGAAGAGCGTGGCCGACGGCGTCAATGCGCTGCGCGCCGCCGACCGTTCGTTCCTGGTCATCACCCACTACCAGCGCCTGCTGGACTACATCAAGCCGGACGTGGTGCACGTGCTGGCCGACGGCCGCATCGTCAAGAGCGGTGGCCCGGAACTGGCGCTGGAACTGGAAGCGCACGGCTATGACTTCCTGAAGGACCGGGTCGTGCCCGAGGCGGCGGTCTGATGAGCGCCCTGCTTGATTCCATGGCCCAGGCCTTCTGCGGCAGCGATGCGCGCCGCGAAGTGCTGGATGCGGCCCTGCGTGATGGCCTGCCGGCCGCCCGCAACGAAGCCTGGAAGTACACCTCGCTGCGCCAGCTGGAGCGCCGTGCCTTCGCCGCCGCGCCGCTGTCGCCGCCGGTGCTGGATGTGGCCGTGCTGGAAGACATCCCCGCGCCGCGCCTGGTGTTCGTCAACGGCCGCCTCAGCGACGCACTGAGCGACACCCACGGCCTGCCGGCCGGCGTGCAGCTGGAACCGCTGTCCTCGGCGCTGGCCGCCGGTGAGGATGCCGCGCGTTTCCTCGGCCGCCGCTACGAGCGCAGCGACGAAGTGTTCGCCCGCCTGAATGCCGCCCTGGCCGATGAAGGCGCGGTGCTGCGCGTGGACGACGGCGTGCAGGTCGAGGCACCGCTGCAGCTGGTGTTCGCCAGCGTCGCCGGTGACACCGATCTGGCCTGGCACCACCGCCACCTGATCGAACTGCGTGCCGGCGCCAGCCTGGGCGTGGTCGAACACCGCTTCAGCGTCGGTGACTCCGCCCACCTGGACAACACCGTGCTGCACGTCCACGTTGCGCGCGATGCCGTGCTCAAGCATGCGCGCGTGCAGGCCGGCAGTGCACGCCAGACCAGCATCCTGCGCACCGACGCGGTGCTGGCCCGTGACGCGCAGTATCACCGCGTAGACCTGGAACTGGGCGCCGCGCTCAGCCGCCATGAACTGAACGTACGGCTGGAAGGCGACAACGCGCAGCTGACCGCCAATGGCGTGCTGCTCGGCAATGGCCGCCGCCACGTCGATACCCGCCTGGGCATCGACCACATCGCCCGCGATACCCGTAGCGAGCTGCTGTGGCGCGGCGTGGCCGCCAACCGCAGCCGCGTGGTGTTCCATGGTGGCATCCAGATCCGCGAAGGCGCCGACGGCACCGACGCGAACCTGTCCAACAAGAACCTGCTGCTGTCGGCCGACGCCGAGATCGACACCCAGCCGGTGCTGGTGATCGATGCCGACGAAGTGAAAGCCGCACACGGTGCGACCGTCGGCCAGCTCGATGCGAACGCGCTGTTCTACCTGCGCTCGCGTGGCCTGCCGCAGGCACAGGCGCAGGCGCTGCTGAGTGCCGCGTTCTGCCATGAGCCGCTGAAGGTACTGCCGGACGCGCTGCGCGAGCAGCTGGCACGCCGCCTGGACAAGGCCCTGGCCGAGGCGGGTGTGGCATGAATCTCTCCACCCCGCGCCCGATCGAAGAACGCGCCAGCGCCCCCGACTGGGATCGCGTGCGTCTCGACTTCCCGCTGCTGATGCGTGAAGTGCATGGCAAGCCGCTGGTCTATTTCGACAACGCCAACACCGGCCAGAAACCGGTGCAGGTGATCGGCGCGGTGGATGAGTTCTATCGCCGCTACAACGCCAACGTCAGCCGCGCGGTGCATGCCCTGGGCAGTGAAGCCACCGATGCCTACGAAGGTGCGCGCAACAAACTGGCGCGCTTCCTCAACGTGCGCCCCAGCGATCTGGTGCTGTGCAGCGGCACCACCTTCGCCATCAACCTGGTGGCGTACTCGTGGGCGCTGCCGCGATTGAAGTCCGGTGATGTGATCCTGGTCTCGCGCATGGAGCACCACGCCAACATCGTGCCGTGGCAGCTGGTCGCGCAGCGTACCGGCGCCACCCTCCGCGTGGCCGAGATCACCCCGGATGGCGCGCTCGACCTGGACGCGCTGCGTGCGGCCATGACCCCCGAGGTCAAGCTGCTGGCGGTCACCCACGTGTCCAATGTGCTCGGCACGGTCAACCCGGTGCGCGAGATCTGCCGTGAGGCGCGCAAGCGCGGCATCATCACGGTGGTGGACGGTTCGCAGGCCGCACCACACCGCAAGGTCGACGTCGCCGCGATCGGCTGCGACTTCTATGCCATCACCGGCCACAAGATGTGCGGACCGACCGGCACCGGCGCCCTGTGGGCACGCCGCGAGCATCTGGACGCGATGCCGCCGTTCCTCGGCGGTGGCGAGATGATCAAGGAAGTCAGCTTCGACGGCACCGTGTTCAACGATGCCCCGCACAAGTTCGAGGCCGGCACCCCGAACATCGCCGGCTTCATCGGCCTGGGCGTGGCCGCCGACTACCTGCAGGACATCGGCCAGGAGCACGTGGAGGCGCGGGAAGCCGAGCTGCTCGCCCACTTCACCGAAGAGCTGCGCCGCGTCGAGGGCCTGCGCATCATCGGTGAAGCGCCGGAGAAGGCGGCCGTGGTCTCGTTCCTGATCGACGGCGCGCATGCACACGACCTGGCCACCCTGCTCGACCTGGAAGGCGTGGCCGTGCGTTCCGGCCAGCACTGCGCACATCCGTTGCTGCAGTACTTCGGTGTCGCGGCCACCTGCCGAGCCTCGCTGGCGTTCTACAACACGCACGAAGAGATCGAGCGGTTCATGACCGCGCTGACCAAGGTACGTAAGTTGCTCGGCTGAGGATTCGCCAGAGCCAGGGAAACACGGGAGCGCCGCAGGGGACTGCGGCGTTTTTTTATGCGCGTGGGACGTAAGCCAGCAGAGGTCAAGCTGGGAAATGCTGAGCGATGCCAGGAACGGGCAATCTCATCGTAATGCCGAACCATTCCACCATCAGCGGCCTTGAGGCACCGCCTTCTACATGCCAACAAGCATGGATACCCCGGAAGCAATCAAGAAGACGTACATCATCACGACGCCCCTCAACACCCACCGTTCACCCTGATGGAGCGTCACGCCTTGGGGCTATTGGAACCTGCAGGCATTAATCTATTATCTCAGCCCACACGCCTACCCCACTCCTCAATAATCTTCTCGACTGCCATTATTTGATCTTGCGCATAGGATCTATCCCGGAAACGGATATCAACATCATCAAGATAATGCCATATCAAATGCGGAACATCTATTCCATAAACACTGAATTGAAGGGATCGCTTAAGTGCCTCGGCCTTGTTACACCAAGCAGAGACTTGGTCCGCAGAGGCAGGCTCGGATTGCAACAATACCCGCAGACAGGAAACAGCGGACTTCACTTCATCAGCAGCACTCATAGCGGGACCTATTTTTTTATCCAGCGAGGATCAAATAATACAAGATGAGCAGCCTCACCGCGATTAGAAGGTCCATAGTTGATATGAAGAATCGGAGTTCTATCACTATTTATCGGATGAAGATCTAGACGAACTCCCCATTGTCCTCCTTTCCAGCGAACTCCTACCAGTCGTCCATTAGCATGCAAGCCGCCAGACGAGGGACCGTCAAATGAGAGATTCTTCCAGGTATTAGACACTCCACGGGCTATTGGACTTGAGGCTGCCGCCAGATAGGGGATGCCAGCGTCAACAGCAATTGCCGCACCCCCAACGACGCCGGCCCCCGTTATGACCGCACCCGCTGCGTCAACTCGAGCGGGATCCCATGTCATGTCATATGTACCCGTCTTCCATCCAACAGCACTGGGAACAGGAATTCTCCCGTCTGCGGTTGGAGCTCCGGTTGATCCTGCCGCTGACGGACTACGGAAGCTGTACTCGACCCTGCGCATGGGCTGGGAAGCCTTGGCCAGGTACTGGCCGATGGAGTCTGTCTTCCGATGGCTGGAACGCCTGCGATCATTGCCACCGGAAGTGCTCGATCAGGCGGTACTGACGGCATGAAAACGTGGAGGAACCTCAGGGTCTAACTCATTAATAAACCTGATGCGCCAGGATTCAGCGTAGTCCAGCGAAATGTGGCACTGGAGTCATGTTGAAATGAAAAATGGCGACATCATCCTGCTCGGCCGCCTGCCACCGGCCAAACCGACTCATCCGTCTATAAGCGCAGCTCAACTTCTTCCATTACCCCCATTCGATCCACATCCACCGGATCAATCCGCGACTCGATGGCGCCATCACGATTCCATCGAAACCTGCCATTAACCCGCATGAAATGCTCCCCGCCCTCAACGGAAGAATGCTCTTTAAAGGCATCCGGACTTGACTGCGGATACGCCACCAATGAGCTGAACGAATCCCTTGACTCCAATGCATCACGCGATGGGAAGAACAGAATAGATCCATTGATCTGATCCACCCAGGCATAGAAAGAAACGAGGCGCCCATCAAATTTTTCCGGCTGGGACAACAGAGCAGACATCGTAGTCATGCACGTTTCAGCCCCCGCCTCGTTGCCACGGATTTTACAGCTCCCCGGTGTATCCGCGAGCCCCTCATTCTGTTTAGATGAAGAGCAAGCACCCAGAACCAAAACAAGCGTGATAACTGGAAACACCCAGCGCCCAGCATTCATCATTTCACCTTAAAGAAGTAGTCTTCCGCCGCAATGTACGCACTTGGGTTCGATCGCGCATTGACTGCTCCATTCATTCCCCTGAAGTCGAACCCCATGACTGATCCGCTTGGAGTGGCTACGTAGCTATTTACGCCTGCAGATCTTGCTCGCTCCAAGTCACCGCGATAAAGGCTCCCCTCCCAGCGACCGCCGCAGAAACAGGATCCCTTCCAGTAGCTGAATGCGGTATTCACTGGATGTGTATGAGCAATTGCCACCCTCACACCTGGTCCGGAGTAGTTGTTCTGCCCTTGAACTACGCTGCCCGCTCCAACACCCGAAGTCGCATCACCCAGAGCAAAATTGACAGTCGTATAGGACTGGTCGGAAAGCTGTGCGATATCAGCTCCCACTTCCAAGTTAGTTGCGCTGGTTACAAGCCTCGCGACTTCCCGCTGCTGATGCGTGAAGTGCATGGCAAGCCGCTGGTCTATTTCGACAACGCCAACACCGGCCAGAAACCGGTGCAGGTGATCGGCGCGGTGGATGAGTTCTATCGCCGCTACAACGCCAACGTCAGCCGCGCGGCGCATGCCCTGGGCAGCGAAGCCACCGATGCCTCCTCAACGTGCGCCCCAGCGATCTGGTGCTGTGCAGTGGCACCACCTTCGCCATCAACCTGGTGGCGTACTCGTGGGCGCTGCCGCGATTGAAGTCCGGTGATGTGATCCTGGTCTCGCGCATGGAGCACCACGCCAACATCTTGCGGGCACGCCGCGAGCATCTGGACGCGATGCCGCCGTTCCTCGGTGGTGGCGAGATGATCAAGGAAGTCAGCTTTGACGGCACCGTGTTCAACGATGCCCCGCACAAGTTCGAGGCCGGCACCCCGAACATCGCCGGCTTCATCGGCCTGGGCGTGGCCGCCGACTACCTGCAGGGCATCGGCCAGGAGCACGTGGAGGCGCGTGAAGCCGAGCTGCTCGCCCACTTCACCGAAGAGCTGCGCCGCGTCGAAGGCCTGCGCATCATCGGTGAAGCGCCGGAGAAGGCGGCCGTGATCTCGTTCCTGATCGACGGCGCGCATGCACACGACCTGGCCACCCTGCTCGACCTGGAAGGCGTGGCCGTGCGTTCCGGCCAGCACTGCGCACATCCGTTGCTGTAGTACTTCGGCGTCGCGGCCACCTGCCGTGCTTCGCTGGCGTTCTACAACACGCACGCCGAGATCGAGCGGTTCATTATCGCCTTGGCGAAGGTGCGGAAGTTGCTGGGGTGAAATTCGCCAGAGTCAGGGAAATACGGGAACGCTGCAGGGGACTGCGGCGTTTTTTATTGCTCGTGGGACGCAAGCCAGTAGAGGTGAAACCGGGAAATGCCGAGTAATGCAAGGAACGGGCAATCTCATCGTAATGCCGAACCATTCCATCATCAGCGGCCTTGAGACATCGCCTTCTACATGCCAACAAGCATGGATACCCCGGAAGCAATCAAGAAGACGTACATCATCACTACACCCCTCAACACCCACCGTCCACCCTGATGGACCGCCTGCCCCTTGGAAGTGAGGGCGAGCACTGCGATACCACGCAAGCACCCAAGCCACCAGTCAACCTTGATGATTCCGGCTGCAGCAAGTACTTCTGGCCGTTCGCGCTCGATTTTCAGCAACATCCTGTGAGCCGCAAATGCGTTTATCCACATGGCACCTAGAATGATGGAAGCCCAAACGGGGTAACTCTCAACAAGGCTTTTCATCGATCCTCACGTTGGCACTGCACTATAAAAATTCTCCAGACACACTCCACCGCTCACATCAATCCGCAACTTCCGCTATACGGCAAACCCCTCCACCCACATCCGCCTCAACCTTGACATAGAGATTGTTCGTAAAATACACATCCCCATGGCAAACCACACGGGCATTGTTCTCGTAGTACGTTACAACAAGCGAGGAATCAGCAGCGATCTCCGGTTTTGCAGCCCTGCTTTCACCGGCAGGAATTGCTCCCAGGTCAACCGCACCACCGCCGACCCCCAAGTTGATGTCATGAATCACGTCCCTTCCAACATTCTTTACAACAATCACAGGATCCGACAACCAATCACAGCCTTGCAGCCCCAGTGAAATGACCACAGCTGCCAGGCATGAGCGGGTTCGACGCACAGTGATCTACAGCCGGCGGTAGCGAACATGACCCCAGCCGTGCTGCAGCAGCAGTTGGAGTGAATCAGCCAGCTGCCGAAGGCCAAGCAGAAGATGGTGAGCGAGGTTCCGGACTCGCTGTCGGCGCATGCCGGGCGATAATCCACCCGATCTCCGCAATGACGACAAGGCCCGCGATGTGTGGCCTGGTGTTCCATAGGCTGTCAAGGGCCAATCCTGGATCACTTTCCGACTTTCGATTTACGGAGCATCTCTCGACGGATAGTCAAACACCAATGCAAATCTTCCCTCAGAATCGCTTTGAGGCAACTCAAACCTGAACTTCTTCAATGTTTCTCTGGCAGCAACATCGATGGCCCTATTTCTAGAGCTCTTGTCAATGCTGACATTGATCGGCTCCCCACGCTTATCAATATGGAATCGAATTCTGACACAGGCGGCTTCATATCCAGACCCCAGTGGATCTCTCGGCACCCTAAATGACTCACTGTGCAGAATCAGCGCTTCAGTCTTTTGAATCACTTCCGCCCAACCACCGGATCTGCAATCGCATGCCATGCCATTCGCAACAAAAATTAGGAAAGCCGTGGAAACAGGAAACATTCTACTGCCCTCCAAACAATGTCTCTGGCACAGGAGTTCCACAGCAATTCGTTCTTAGCGGCAATCCCAAATGCTGCCCGTATGGCTTCTCTAAAAATCCTATCGCCCTGTCATCGCGGGCGGTTCATTATCACCTTTCGGGCTCAGTCAATCGACCGACGATCAGGCAATCGGCATTCCTCCCTTGACCTCCTGGAGATCAGAGCCACGCACTCGTTGACTGGAAGTCCACAGGTGTCCGCTGACATGACGACACCTTGATGGTTGGTCAAGACGAAATAGATCCTCAGCTTCTCGTTCCCCGCCTGATCAAATGATGGCCTAGCGTCGATCAAATGCACCCTACAGAGTTGAGTTTCCGGCACACTTTCGGAAGCCTCGAAATCGGACTCAAGCAACGCTGCATATCGATTTATCCTCACATTTCCCGGGTCGTTATTTATGACCCTACTCCCCTCCCCCTCCCTTCCATCGCAGGCTGCGAGTCCTGACAGGCAAAGCACGGCCACAAGAATACCGACCAGTCTTCCAAAGCCACCAAGCACAGGGGAATTTCTCACTGGAATCGCTCCCGAGACTTCGCACACCACATTTATGTTCTTTCACAGAATCCGATCATTCTCTCCACAATGACCGAAGCACACTGACCTTCGTCAGCATCACACGTCGAAGCAGCCAAGAAACTTCCGCCACCACCCGTTAGTACGTAGAAGATCCTTCTATCCCTTCGACCGTCCCCGGAGAGCTCGAGCTGCGACACCACCAATTCCGCGTTGACCTCACCCTTTCCAGCGACAGGGCGGGACCGAATGATTTTATCCATCTCAGCATGTATTTTCTGAGATGCAGAACTATCGTGATCCTGATTGGCAACCTTGAGCACACAATCCTGATCCTGCACGCAAGAGGCCAGAAGCGGTAGCGACACTACAGCAGACAGAAAAAATCCAGTATTCATCGAAATCCCTGCTTCAGTCACTTTCCCGGAAGTTGTTCATCAACACGCCTCGCATCAGGTTGTCCTTCAACCCGTCAGAACCCATTGTCGATTCCGAGGCGTCGTATCGTTACCTGGTACCGCATCCTCATCCCTTATAGTGATTCGCGCTCCATTTTGATTCTCCATAATATGATTGGTCGGCACGAGGACAATTGGCGCAATCCGGGCCGCACTGAATCGAAAGGCGTCAAGGCTCCGTTCACGACAGTGCTTCCATCGGCGGTCGAATCCCCGGCTCGCATCGCCAGTGCAGAAGGGCGTGCGGCCTGGCCCACGCCCCACCTAGAATGGCGCCATGAGCACCCTGACCTTCCGCGCCGCTACGTCGGCCGATATCCCCGCCCTCATCTCGCTGGTGACCTCCGCCTACCGGGGTGACGCCAGCCGGGCCGGCTGGACCACCGAAGCCGACCTGCTGGACGGCGCCCGCATCGATGCCGAAGGCATCCAGACCGACCTCGACCGCCCCCGCTCGACCATCCTGCTGGCGGAGCGCGAGGGCCGCCTCGTGGCCTGCGCCCACGTCGCCGATGTCGACGGCAAAGGCTACTTCGGCATGTTCTCAGTCGATCCGGCCCAGCAGGGTGGCGGCGTCGGCAAGCAGCTGATGGATGCGGCCGAAGCCCACGCCGCGCGCGAATGGGGCGTGCCGGTGATGCAGATGACCGTGATCGACGTGCGCGACGAACTGATCGCCTTCTACGAGCGCCGCGGCTACCGCCGCACCGGCATCAAGAAGCCGTTTCCCTACGGCGACGAGCGCTTCGGCATTCCCAAGCGCGACGATCTGCGCTTCGAGATCCTGGAAAAGCCGCTTGTGGGAGCCACCGCATGAGCGACGCGTGGACCTTCGTCTGCGCCGGCAGCGACCTGCTGCCGGGTGAAATGAAGAGCGTGTTCGACGAGGTTACCGGTACGCCGATCGTGGTGTTCAACCTCGATGGCGAGCTGTATGCCCTGGAAGACCAGTGCACGCACGAGGAATTCGAGTTGTCCTCCGGCGAGTTCAACACCACCGAAGGCAGCGTCGAGTGCGTGCTGCACGGTGCCCGCTTCGACGTGCGTGATGGTCGTGCCCTGTGTGCCCCCGCGTACAGCCCGGTCCCCAAGTTCCCGGTCAAGCGCGAGCACGACGCCATCTGGACCCGCGACGACCGGGACTGACCGGCCCATCCGCCCCGCCTGGGAAGGGCCCTGCAGGCGCCCACAGGGCCGCGAGTGGCCAGGTAAAAACCTCCCGCAACACCGAAGATGCGAATCATTATCGTTGCTGTTACTCTACGTAACATCTTCGTAATGCCCATCGCCGCGCCATGGCCTCGCCCGCGCCCATCGCTACGCTCTGCCAGCTTGCCCGCACGGGCGGGCCGCTGTTGGCTGCGCTGCTGCTGGCACTGCTGCTGGGATGGTCGGCGCTGCATGAAGGGTCGCGCAGCTCGCTGGTCACCACGCCGGCGCTGCAGGCGCAGGACAGCCTGCCCGCAGCGCCTTTCGGCACGCCGCCCCGCGAGCAGGCCATGCCACGGGTGGAAGCCGAGCCCGATGACAGCCGGAGCATCAAGTCCCCGCTGCTGCGGCAGTTGTGTGGCCCGCTTCCAGTGCCGCCACCGGTGCCGGCAACCGCGCCGTCACCCTACCCGGCCCCTGCGCTCCCGTCGCGCTACCACTACCCCCCCGGCCAGGCGCCTCCGTCCCTGCTGAGCTGACGCTCTCCCCGGCCGCGCCCGGGCGTCCGGCGCTTGCCGGACCTCCACCTCCGATCCCGCTTCGAGTCCGCTTCCGATCCTGCCTGCCGCGCCGTCATCCGGCACCGGCGGATCGTTCCTGTCCCGCCACCCACCCAGACCCATGAACCCGATCAAGAGCCGCAAGCACGCCTCCCCACTCCGCAACCTGCCGTTGGCGACCGCCAGCCTGGCCGCCGGCCTCGGCCTGGCCACGCTGCCCGCGCTGGCCCACGCCGAAGCGACCGACAATGCCCGCACGCTGGACAAGATCGACGTGCACGCCACACATGGCTACAAGGCCGACAAGGTCGCCTCGCCGAAGTTCACCCAGCGGCTGCAGGACACCCCGCAGACCATCCAGGTCATCACCAGCGACCTGTTCAACCAGCAGGGCGCCACCACCCTGACCGAAGCGCTGCGCAACAGCCCGGGCGTGGGCACCTTCTATGCCGGCGAGAACGGCAACACCACCACCGGCGATGCGCTGTTCATGCGCGGCTTCGACACCTCCAACAGCCTGTTCGTCGATGGCGTGCGCGACCTCGGCTCGATCTCGCGCGACGTGTTCAACATCGAACAGGTGGAAGTGACCAAGGGGCCAGCAGGGACCGACAATGGTCGCTCGGCGCCGACCGGCGCCATCAACCTGGTGAGCAAGCAGGCCACCCTGCAGGACGCCACTTCGGCCAGCGTTTCGCTGGGCAGTGACCAGCAGCGCCGGACGACCGGTGACTGGAACCAGTCGCTGAGCGCGACCAGCGCGCTGCGCGTCAACGCGATGTGGCAGGACAGCGACCAGCCCGGCCGCGATCATGTGCAGAACAAGCGCTGGGGCCTGGCCCCGTCGCTGGCGTTCGGCCTGGGCACGGCCACCCGCTACTACCTCAACCTGCTGTACGTGAAGCAGGACAACGTCCCCGACGGCGGCGTGCCGACCCTGGGGCTGCCGGGCTGGACGCCGCAGCCGACGCTCGAAGCGCTGGCCGGGCATCCGGTGGATCCGGAGAACTTCTACGGCACCCGTGCCGACCACGACGACGTGACCGCGAAGATGGCCACGTTCCGCTTCGAACATGATTTCAACGACAGCGTGCGCCTGACCAATACCGCGCGTTGGGGCCGCACCGAGCAGGACTACCTGCTCACCGCCTTCATGGGTACCGGCGCGCTCGGCGCCAATGGTCGTCCGACCGGCAACATCGGCTACACCAACCCGGCCGACCGTTCGACCTACACGATCGCGCGCAGCCTGCCGACCTTCAAGGACCAGCGCAACACCATCCTGACCGACCAGTTGAACCTGCGGGCCGACTTCAGCACCGGCGCCATCGGCCATGCCCTGAGCGCAGGCCTGGAGTTCACCCGCGAAGAACTGGACAGCTACGGCCAGGCGGCCACCGGCGGCACCAGCTGGCCTGCCGCGAACCTGTACGACCCGGACTGGAACGTGACCGGGCTGACCTGGGCGCATAACGGCGCCGATGCCCACGGCAAGACCACCACGTCCTCGGCGTATCTGTTCGACACGCTGGCATTCGGCGACAGCTTCCTGCTGACTGCCGGCGTGCGTGCCGACCACTACAAGACCGAGTACGCCAGCGCCTCGGTCTGCGGCGGCCGGAGTGGCCCCGCCTGCGGCAGCAATCCGGCCGGCACCGTGCTGCGCAACCCCACGCTGGAGGCCTCCGACACTCTGTTGAACTGGAAGCTGGGCGCGCTGTACAAGGTGGGCGACACGGTCAGCGTGTATGCCAACTACGCGATCTCGCAGCAGCCCCCGGGCGGTGCCAACTTCCAGCTGAGCAGCTCGGCCAGCAGCGCCGACAACCCCAAGCTGGACCCGCAGAAGGCCAAGACCTTCGAGGTCGGCAGCAAGTGGGCATTCCTGGAGGATGCACTGGCCGTCAACCTGGCGTTGTTCCAGACCGACGTCGACAACGAGATCAATACCACCGTGCTCGACGAGGCCGGCAACCCGACCCAGACCGGCAGCAAGCGCGTGAAGGGCGTGGAGCTGTCCGCCGTGGGCCGCCTGACCGACAACTGGTCGGTGTCTGCCGGTTTCAGCCACCTCGACACCGAAGTGAAGGAAGGCGCCAAGGTCGCCGCCGACGGCACCACCAACCTGACGTACACGCCGGACGATACGTTCACCGGCTGGACCAGCTACACGCTGGCCCACGGCATCACCGTCGGGGGTGGCGTGCGCTACGCCGCCGGCATGCATCGTGGCACCGACGGTGCTGTCGGCACGCCGTCATTCACCAAGTCCTACGTGGTGTACGACGCCGTGGTGTCGTGGGCGGTCAACGAGAACATCTCGCTGCGCTTGAACGGCTACAACCTGTTCGACAAGGCCTACGTGGCCAGCATCAACAAGAGCGGCTACCGTTACACCCCGGGTGCCCCGCGCACCTTCCTGCTCAGCGCGGACATCCGCTTCTGATGTCCTGGCGCGGGGGAGCCCGGCTCCCCCGCGCAACGACGAGACGACACCATGCTGCTGCACATTCCCAACGTGCTCACCGCTGATGAAGTGGCACAGGTCCGCAAGCAACTGGACACCGCGGACTGGACCGATGGCCGCGAGACCGTGGGTGCCCAGGGTGCGCAGGTGAAGCACAACGAACAGCTGCCGGACGCGTCACCGGTGAAAGCCGAGCTGGGTGCCGGCGTGCTCGCCGCACTGCGGCGCAGCCCGCTGTTCTTCGCTGCGGCACTGCCGTTGAAGATCCTCCCCCCACGCTTCAACCGCTACCGCGGCGGCGGGACCTACGGCTTCCACGTCGATGGCGCAGTGATGAACCTGGGCAACGGCGAGCAGCTGCGCTCGGACATCTCCTGCACCCTGTTCCTGTCGGCGCCGGACGAGTACGACGGCGGCGAGCTGATCATCAGCGACACCTACGGCGAGCACGAGGTGAAGCTGCCAGCCGGCGACCTGATCGTCTATCCCTCCAGCAGCCTGCACCAGGTCAATCCTGTTACCCGGGGCGCGCGCGTGGCGTCGTTCTTCTGGGTGCAGAGCATGATCCGCGACGATGTACAGCGTCGCCTGCTGTGGGAAATGGACACGTCCATCGAGCGCCTGCGACAGACGGGAGGCGACGCTGATGCGGTGCTGCAGCTGACCGGCGTGTATCACAACCTGCTGCGACGCTGGAGCGAGGTCTGAGCCACTCCAGGCCGCGCCCTACATTTTAGCAATCATTCTCATTTGCATCCGCTAACAGCTCTCATTACAATCACGCCCCGTTGATGCTGGCCGCTGCCGGCAAACCATCTGGGGACCCCCGCTTGCTGCGCCCGCTCCGCCCTCGCCCACTCATCCATCGCAAGATGGGCACCGCCATGCGCGGCCAGCGTCCCGCGCTGGCCAGCCTGCTGGCATGGGTGGCGATGCTGGCGTTGCTGCTGGGCACCCTGCCGCTGCTGCCGCACCCGGCCACAGCGATGACCTTGCAGATGCCGCTGGAAGAACGTGGCGGCGAAGGCCCGTTGCAGGAAGAAGCCCCGGCCAAGCTGCGCCGCTGTGCCTCCGCCCCGGTAAAAGCGGCCGAGAAGGCGCCGCCGCTGCTGCTGGCCAGCCAGTGGCTGCGTACCGAACGTGAACTCGTACCCGCCACGCCGGCCATGCCCGGTGTGCGCCCGGACTGGCCGCTGGCCGCTCCGGACACGCCCTGGGCCGACGCGCCCGGGCGTCGCCAGCAACGCGGCCAGGCGCCGCCGCTCGCCTGATCCACGGCCCGACGTGACCGCCTGCGCGGTCGCGTCCACACGCCGCTGACTGCTTCTTCCCTGCCGCCCCTGACCGGGCTTTCCCTGCCTGCCGTGCGCGCTCCGCACCCGGCATCGCGCTGCCTTACATCCTTCGAGGTATCTGCCATGGCCCAGCGCCATCGTGTCCGTTCGTCCCTGTCCCGCCCCCTGCTGACCAGCGCCGTGCTGGCGGCGATGGCGGCCCCTGCTTTCGCCCATGCAGAGATCGCCGGAGCGCCGCAAACCCTGGACAAGGTGGTCGTCACCGCCTCCGGCTTCGAACAGAAGATCACCGATGCCCCGGCCAGCATCAGCGTGGTCAGCCGCGAGGAACTGAGCAAGCGCCCCTACACCAGCCTGGTCGATGCGCTGCGCGATGTGGAAGGCATCGACGTCGGCCTGGAAGCCACCGACAAGAATGGCCGCGCCACCGTCTCCATGCGTGGCCTGCCCTCGGAATACACCCTGGTACTGATCGACGGCCGCCGCCAGAGCAACGTCGGCCAGCTGTATCCCAACAACTTCGGTGGCGGACAGTTCTCCTACCTGCCGCCGCTGGATGCGATCGAGCGCATCGAAGTGGTGCGCGGCCCGATGTCCACGCTGTACGGCTCGGATGCGATGGGCGGTGTCATCAACATCATCACCCGCCGCAACCAGGACAGCTGGCACGGCGCGCTGACCCAGGGCTTCACCGTGCAGCAGGACGACCAGTTCGGCGATGCCCGCAGCACCGACGTGTACGTGAGTGGTCCGTTGCTGAAGGAGCGCCTGGGCCTGTCCGTGCGCGGCAGCTACTACGATG
Source organism: Stenotrophomonas sp. STEN009 (assembly GCF_056760395.1). Taxonomy (NCBI): domain Bacteria; kingdom Pseudomonadati; phylum Pseudomonadota; class Gammaproteobacteria; order Lysobacterales; family Lysobacteraceae; genus Stenotrophomonas; species Stenotrophomonas sp. STEN009. The sequence continues at coordinate 97,553 of NZ_JBRRES010000001.1, forward strand.
CGAAGGCGTCCAATCCGGAATGGGATGCGCTGCCGTTGCCCGATGGCACCCTGTGGGAACGCAGCATCGGCTTCGGAGGTGGCGGCAAGTCGGTGGCCAACACCAACTGGAACACGGGCGTGCGCCTGAACGTCCACGTCAATGACGACCACGAACTGTGGCTGGACTACGACGTGTCGCGGCAGAAGTACGACAACAGCGAGGGCCAGACCGGCACGCTCGACAGCCTGGCCAGCCTGTGGCGCGTCGGCAATGCGGTCATCCCCGATCCGGATGGCGGCGGCACCATCACCCGCCGCGTGGTGCAGCCGCGCGTGGGCTACACCGCCTACCAGCGCTATGAGCGTGACCAGGTATCGCTGACCCATCAGGGCCGCTACAGCTTCGGCACCTGGCAGACCTCGCTGACCCACAGCAAGAGCAGCAACCTCGGCCGTTCGCTGCCACTGACCCTGGACGAGCGCGCCAACCTGCAGACGCTGTGGAATGACGTCTGCCGCCGCACCGGCGCCGCCAACAACTGCGCGGCCGGTCGTGGCAATGCGCTGTCGGCCCTCGACCCGAGCGAGATGGCGCGCCTGCAGGCGTTCCTGCCACGTCCGCTGCGCACGATGGAGCTTGAGGGTTACGTGCTCGACACGATGCTCGACCTCGATTTCGGCGCGCACAAACTGACCGTTGGCGGACAGTACAACGACACCGACATGGTCGACGGCGTGTTCGGCATGGATGGCGCCGGCTACCGCAGCAACACCCGGCAGAAGCACCGCATGTGGGCCCTGTTCGCGGAGGACAACTGGGCACTGACCGATACCCTCACGGCAACCTTCGGCCTGCGCTACGACGACCACAACGTGTTCGGCAGCCATGTCAGCCCGCGCGGCTACCTGGTGTGGAATGCGAGCGACGCATGGACCTTCAAGGGCGGTGTCAGCACCGGCTACAAGACACCGCGCCCGGACCAGCTGTTCCCGGGCATCACCGGCTTCGGTGGGCAGGGCGTGCTGCCGCTGGTCGGTTCGCCGAACCTCAAGCCGGAAACCAGCACCAACTACGAGCTGGCTGCCTACTACGAAGGCCAGCGCTGGGGCTTCAACGTCACCGGCTTCTTCAACCGGTTCGACGACAAGATCGCCAGCGGCGGCACCTTCCCGAACTGCGAAGTGGCTCCGGCCGGCAGCGGCTACTGCGTGGACATCGGGCCGGGCTGGGCCTCGCTGGGCTACAGCACCTTCACCCAGAGCGTGAACATCGACAAGGCCGAAACCCGTGGCGCCGAACTGGCCGCGCACGTCGATCTGCTGGAAACCCTGCAGCTGCGGGGCAACTACACCTGGACCCGCAGCGAACAGACCAGTGGCCCGCAGAAGGGACTGCCGATCAGTGGCACCATGCCGGCCCGGCATATGGCCAACGCCAGCCTCAACTGGCAGGTCAGCGACGCGGTCAGTCTGTCGCTGATAGGAGAAGGCCGCTACGACCGCTACCGCGATACGATCCTCGATGCGGCCGGCAACAGCCACGACCGCGTCTACGAGGACTACACGATCTTCCACCTCGGCGGCAGCTGGAAGGCCAACGCATGGCTGACCGTCAACGCACGCGTCAACAACCTGCTCGACAAGGACTTCGTCTCGCAGTCGTGCCTGCTGATCAGCCAGAGCGAGTTCAGCTGCGTGGACGATTACGCAACCAAGGACCAGCGCCGCAGCTACTGGATCTCGCTGAACGCGAAGTTCTGAGGCGACCCTGCCCGGTGCCGGCCTTGGCCGGTACCGGGATACAGAACGATACGCAATTGCGAGCTATTCTCATCAATGATGTAATGCGCAGTCCGCATCCGTCCTGAATCCCGTCGTGAGCCGTTCCGCTCCCTCCAACGTGCAGCAGCAACAGAGCCGCGGCTTCTGGCTGCGGACGCTGCACCAGTGGCACTGGATCAGCTCGGCGGTGTGCCTGATCGGCATGCTGCTGTTCGCGGTGACCGGCCTGACCCTCAACCACGCAGCGAAGATCGAGGCCAAGCCCGAGGTGCAGAACCAGCAGCTGCAACTGCCGGCCGATCTGCTCGGCCAGCTCGGCACGCGCGAGGACGGCCACGCGCCGATCCCCCGCCCAGCCCGGCAATGGCTGGATACGCAGCTGGGCATCGCCATCGGCGGTCGCCCGGCCGAGTGGTCGGCCGAGGAGATCTACGTGTCGTTGCCACGCCCCGGCGGCGACGCCTGGCTCAGCATCGATCGCGAAACCGGCGCGGTGGAATACGAATCAACCTCCCGCGGCGTGGTGTCCTACCTCAACGACCTGCACAAGGGCCGCAACGCGGGCCCGGCGTGGGGCTGGTTCTTGGACCTGTTCGCCGTGGCCTGCCTGGTGTTCTGCATCACCGGCCTGTTCCTGCTGCACCTGCATGCACGGCAGCGGCGCATGACTTGGCCGCTGGTCGGCCTCGGCCTGATGATCCCGCTGTTGATCGCCCTGCTGCTGATCCACTGAACCATCGAATCCCCTTCACCGGAGCCGCCCCATGCGCGTCACCCTGACCATCGCCCTCAGCGGCCTGCTGGCCACCTCGCCGGGCTATGCCGCCACGCTCGACATCAACGTCGAGGTGCCCAAGCTCAATGTCGCCGAGTATCACCGTCCCTACGTAGCGGTGTGGCTGGAAGGCGCCGACCAGAAAGTCGCGGCCAACCTGTCGGTCTGGTACCAGCAGACCAGCAACAACGAAGGCCATGGCACCAAGTGGCTGCCCGACCTGCGCCAGTGGTGGCGCAAGAGCGGCCGCACCCTGCAGGTGCCGGTGGACGGCGTGACCGGCCCAACCCGCCCGGCCGGCAAGCACGCGCTGTCGTTCAACGACAAGCAGCCGGCGCTGAAGCAGCTGGCCCCGGGCAACTACACCCTGGTGGTGGAAGCGGTGCGCGAAGTCGGTGGCCGCGAACTGCTGAAGATCCCCTTCACCTGGCCGGCCACCGCCGCACAGAACGGCAAGGCGCAGGGCGCCACCGAACTGGGCCAGGTCACCCTCGCCATCAAACCGTAACCGCCTGAGCCGGGGTCAGAGCCCTTTCCGTTGGAAAGGGGTCCGACCCCGGGGTCGGCCCCCTTCCACAGGAAGGGCTCTGACCCCACCCATCCAACGTCCCTGGAGTCTTCCGCATGAAGCGCACGCTCGTCCTCGCCGCCGCTCTGGCCGCTGCCCTTCCCTTTTCCGCACTCGCCCACAAGGCCTGGCTGCTGCCTTCGCAGACCGTGATCGCCGGCAATGCGCCGTGGATCACTGTTGATGGTGCGGTCTCCAACGACCTGTTCTACTTCAACCACGTGCCGCTGCGCCTGGAATCGCTGGTGATCACCGCGCCGGACGGCAGCACCGTGCAGCCGCAGAACGCCTCGACCGGCAAGTACCGCAGCGTGTTCGATCTGGAGCTGAAGCAGCAGGGCACTTACCGCATCGCTTCGGTCAATGACGGCCTGTTCGCCACCTACGAACAGAACGGCGAGCGCAAGCGCTGGCGCGGTACCGCCGCCACCTTCGGCGAACTGCCCAAGGACGCGGAGAAGCTGGAAGTGAGCCAGTCGGTCGGCCGCGTGGAGACGTTCGTGACCAATGGCGCGCCGAACGATACCGCACTGAAGCCGACCAACCGCGGCATCGAGCTGGTTGCGGTCGGTCACCCGAACGACCTGTTCGCCGGCGAGGAAGCCACTTTCCGCGTGCTGGTCGACGGCAAGCCGACGGCTGGCCTTGCCTTCGAGATCGTGCGCGGCGCCACCCGCTACCGCAACGCGCAGGACGAACTGAAGGTGACCAGCGACGCCAAGGGCGAAATCAAGGTGACCTGGCCGGAAGCCGGCATGTACTGGCTGGAAACCGGCACTGAAGACAACAAGACCTCGGTGAAGCAGGCCGCCAAGCGTCGCCTGAGCTACGTGGCCACGCTGGAAGTGCTGCCGCAGTAATGGGGACCGCGATGCCGGGCACGCCCCGGCATCGCAGCCGCCACGCCCCGTCATGACCGATTCCCTGCTCGACATCGCCCGCCTCGGCGGCACCACCATGGGCACCACCTGGAGCGTGTCGCTGGTCGCGCCGCGCCAGCGCGACCTGCACCCGCTGCACGCCGGCATCCAGGCGCGCCTGGATGATGTGGTCGCGCAGATGAGTACGTGGGACGCCGGCTCGGACCTCATCCGCTACAACAGCGCCGATGCAGGCCAGTGGTGCACCCTGCCTGCCGAAACCCGTCACGTCCTGTCCTGCGCGCAGTCCATCGCCGCCGCCAGCGACGGTGCGTTCGATCCCACCATCGGCCCGCTGGTGGCACTGTGGGGTTTCGGTGCACATGCCGGCGAACGCCGCCAACCCGATGCCGCCGCCGTGCAGGCCACGCGCGAGCGCTGCGGTTGGCAGCGGTTGCAATGGCGCGGCGATGCGCTGCTGCAACCCGGCGGACTGGAACTGGATCTCTCTGCGATCGCCAAGGGGTTCGGCGTCGATCACGTGGCCGCGTGGCTGCGCGATCAGGGCATCGCTGCTGCACTGATCGAGGTCGGTGGCGAACTGGCCGGCTACGGCCGCAAGCCCGATGGCCAACGGTGGCGCGTGCTGGTGGAATCGGCGCCGGAAGAAGACGCGCACGCCAAAACACCACCGCGGGTGCTGGCGCTGGACGGCAAGGCGGTCGCTACCTCCGGCGATCGCTGGCATCACTATCAGGCCGATGGCGAGGCCTACAGCCACAGCCTCGACCCGCGCACCGGCAGGCCGGTACGCCAGGTTGCAGCGGCGGTGACGGTGGTCGCCGACGACGCGATGCATGCTGATGCCTGGGCCACCGCACTCACCGTACTCGGCCGCGAGCACGGCATGGCGCTGGCCGAACGCGAAGGACTGGCCGCACGCTACCTGCATCGCGCAGCGGATGGCCCGCACGAGTTTCTCAGCAGCGCCTTCCAGCGCCTGCTCGACGAGCGGGACGCATGAGCGCACGGCCGTCGCGCGCGCTGCTCGGCAACGCGCTTGTACTGATCCTGCTGGCGCTGATCGGCTGGGCGCTGCTGCGACTGCATCTCGGCGAAGCCTGGTGGCAGGGCGCACCGCCGGCGCGGCAATCGCAGATCGCCATCATCGCCACCGCGCTCTATGCGCTGGTCTGCACCGCACTGTGGTGGCGTGGGCGACCGCGCGACGATGCTGCCTCTGGCGACGTCGCGCCGATCCTGCTGGTCTGGTCCAGCCAGACCGGCTTCGCCCGCGAACTGGCCGAACGCAGTGCCGAGGCATTGCGTGGTGCCGGCGTGCCGGTGCGTGTGCGCGGTCTGCATGAGGTCGACGCCACGTTGCTGGCCGGCAGCCAGCGTGCACTGTTCATCGCCAGTACCACCGGCGAAGGCGACCCGCCCGATCATGCAGTGCCCTTCCTGCGCCATGTGATGGCTCTGCCGTCATCGCTGCAGCATCTTTCGTACGGCGTTCTCGCCCTGGGTGATCGCAGCTACGGTCACTTCTGCGCCTTCGGTCACCAGCTCGACGACTGGCTGCGCCAGCACGGCGCACATGCCCTGTTCGACGCCATCGAGGTCGACAACGCCGATCCCGCTGCACTGCGGCACTGGCAGCAACTGCTCGGACAACTTGCCGGTGGCGCCAGCGAACTGCCCGACTGGAGCCCGGCCGAATACCAGCCGTGGACGCTGCTGCAACGCCGGCACCTCAATCCCGGCAGCCAGGGCGGACCGGTGTACTGGCTGCGCCTGCAGGCGCCTGCCATCGACGGCGTGCGCTGGCAGGCCGGCGACATTGCCGAGATCGGCCCGCAGCACGCGCGGCACAGCGCGCGGGCCTGGCTGGAATCACAGGGTTTCGATCCGCAGACGGTGCTCGAGGACGGCCAGACGCTGCTGGCCCGTGTCGAACGCTCGCACCTGCCCTCACTGGTGCCACCGGGTGATCTGCCCGCCCTGCTGGCGGCCCTGCAGCCGCTGCCGCATCGTGAGTACTCCATCGCTTCGGTGATGGAGGATGGTGCGGTGGAACTGCTGGTGCGCCGGCAGCTGCGTGCCGATGGCACGCCCGGCATCGGCAGTGCCTGGCTGTGCGACCACGCCGTCATCGGCGAGCCGGTACAACTGCGCCTGCGCCGCAACGACAACTTCCACGGTGCCGCCGTTGCGGCGCCGCTGCTGCTGATCGGCAATGGCACGGGCATCGCCGGCCTGCGTGCACACCTGCATGAGCGCGCGGCCGTCGGCGCGCACCGCACCTGGCTGCTGTTCGGCGAGCGCTCGGCCGCGCACGACTTCCATTTCGGTGACGAACTGCGGGCGATGCTGGCGGCCGGCACGCTGCAGCGTCTGGATACGGTGTTCAGCCGTGACGGCGGCAGCCACCGTTACGTGCAGGACCGCCTGCTGGCGGAGGCGGCAACGCTGCGGCAATGGGTCGATGAAGGTGCCACGATCCTGGTCTGCGGCAGCCTGCAGGGCATGGCGCCAGCCGTGGATGCGGTCATCGAGCAGGTGCTGGGTACCGACGGCAAGGAGGCCCTGCTGGTGGCCGGCCGTTACCGCCGTGATGTGTATTAGCCCAGGCAGCGCCCAGCGCATGCGCGGATGATGCCCATCGGCGCATGCGAATCATCAGTCCGCGGCGCTCACCCGTATCGCCAGCAGCTCGCCACTGCCCTGCAGCGCATGCCGCTGGCGCTCGCCGGCCGCCAGCCATGCAGTGTCGCCTGCCTGCATCGGCGGCAAGCCACTGTCCTCGGCAAAGCCGGCCTCACCCGCCAGCAGGTGCAGCGCCCAGGCCACGCCTGACTCGCAGAAGAAGAACATCGACCCCACCAGCGGCCGGTGCAGCAGCTCGGCGTGCAACTGCCCGCGCTTCCACATCAGGTTGAAATCATGGGTGGTGCCATCGACCAGTTCGCCGTGCAGTGCCTCCTCGCCGGCAAAGCGCACGCGACCATGCGGCGGCAGCACCTCCGCCACCCGGCCATCGGCGAAGCGCAGGCGCACACCGTTGCCCTGCAGCAGTACCAGTTCGCGCTCCACGCCCGGAAATGCGGAGAACGCGGCATCCTGCTCGATCTCCGCCACGGACAGGCGCAGGGCCCAGTCGTCCCCGTGCGCCGGCAGCCGCAGGATTTCGCGGGTCCAGCCCAGGCCATTGCGCCAGCGTTCGCGGCGGTAATCCAGGCGGGCAATCACCTGGCTCGGAGTCTTCAGCAGCGCATCGATATCCATGCCTGCATTGCACCACGCCACGTGCAATCGCGCATCAGCGCGTGGCGACCGTACCCTGCGCGCCGCACTGGCCACCCAGCAGCTGCGAATGCTTCAGCCAGTCCTGGTCGGGGTAATAGGCGAACACCATCGTGCCACCACGCAACGCGTCGATCAGCGGCCTGGCCACCGACAGCCGCACCGCCGGACACCCCAGGCTGCGGCCCAGCCGACCCTGCAGCTGCGCGGTCGCTGGATTCACGTAGGGGGCGCCATGAATGACGATCGCACGCTCGCGCGCGCGGTCGTTGAAGCCCGGTTCCAGCCCGGCCAGCCGCAATGAGTAGCCGTTGCCGCCCATGTAGGTTTCCTGCGCGGTGAACACACCGAGGCTGGACATGTAACTGCCGTCGCGATTGGAAAAATGCTCGGTCCGGTTCTCACCACTGTTGCGGCCGTGCGCCACCCATTCCTCGAACAACAGCCGCCGGTGCGCCAGGTCGAACACCCACAGGCGCGGCTCGGTGGAGGGCCGCGAATAGTCGATCACGCTCAGGCGTTCGCCGCTGATGCCCAGCTCCGGTCGCAACAGGGCGCAGCGCATGGCCTGCGCCGCCAGCTGCAGCACATGGCGATCGGCCTTCGGCGCGGTGCGTGCCAGCAGGGCGGCCAGATCCTCGGCACGGGTCGCGATGGCGGGCGTCTGCGCCAACGCGGGTGCGCTGGCCGAGGTTGCCAGCAGGCCAAGCGTGGCCAGCCGGCACAGGCGGGATGCGGTCATGGACGGGACACAGGACTCAGTTGCCTGTGAGAGTGGACCCTGCCGGCTCGGATTCCAAGACCGGCTGCAGGCCGGATTCAGCCGGGCTTGGGCGCACGGCGGGCAGCGAGGTCACCAGCAGCGTCGTGCCCGGCACCAGCACCTGGTACAGCTGGCGGGCGAAATCGGCCGGCAGCGCCAGTGGCAGCGACGGCGTGGCCAACAGGTCCGGGGTCGCCTGCGCACGGTCCTGGCCCAGCAACGGATAGGCCGTCCATTGATGCAGGCGCTGCTTCGCATCGAGCGGGCTGGGAACATCGCTGTAGCCCTGCCCCATCACGAACAGCGTGGTGCCCTGGAAGGCTGGCAGCGCATCGGCTTTCAGCGGCGATTCGCCAATCATCACGCCGTCGCGCAGGACGTACAGCCGCTGGTCGTGCAGGCTGACCAGGATGCCGACCTGCCCGGCCGGCGCCGCGCTGTCGTTCCACCAGGCCGCCGCCACACCGCCGTCGGCGGTCTCGGGCAGGGCCTCGCCGCGCGCGTTGACCGGCGCCAGTACGGCGGGATAGGCCAGCGTCATCGGCGCGCTCTTGGCATCGGCCACCACCACCGTATCGCCGCGCCGGGTCTCGCTGAACAGCTTCTGCGCGAACGCCTGGGGCAGCCGTACGCAGCCATGCGAGGCCGGATGCCCCGGCAGGCTGCCGCCATGCAGGGCGATGCCGTCCCAGGTCAGCCGCTGCATGTACGGCATCGGTGCGCTGTTATAGAGGTTGGAGCGGTGGTCCTTGTCTTTCTGCAGGATCGTGAACACCCCGGTCGGCGTCTCGTGTCCCGCCTTGCCCGAACTGATCGTGGTCAGCCCGATGGCGATCCCGTTGCGATACACGTAGGCGCGCTGCTCGTCCAGACTGACGACCAGCACGATCGGGCCGGCCGGGGAAATCTCCGGATGCCAGAGGAATTCGCCCGGCTTGAGATCGGTAGGCCCGCGTTCGGCGGCCACCGGCCCGGACGGGTCGATCGAGTGCGAAGACGGCAGCCCGGCCTGCACGGTCAGCGGCAGTGCCAGGACAAGGGAGAGCATCAGGGACGGACGGTGCAGACGCATCCAGCGGAGGTTCCATTCCATGCGAAGCGGTCACCGTACACCATCGCGCCGTAGCGAACGCGCCAAAAGAGAATGCCCGGCGACACAACCCTGTGTCGTACCGGGCAATCGTCACGTCCTTGTCGGCCTGCTGCCTCCCCCGCGCGTCCTGCGAAGTGGGGGTGGCGTTGCATCCTGCACGCGGCCGCGTCTGTCCTGCTTGTATCTCAGCCCCTTCCACAGGTCTGTGATGCCACCGTCCTGGTGATTGGTGCCGCATCCTGCGACGGTCGGTGAACACAGCCTCCCTGGCGGTGCCCGGTGGACCGGCCTCCTGCGGGTCCCGACGATTCCTGTTGTCAACGCCTTGGTACGGTCCGCACCGGTACCGATCCGGGTACCGGATCCGCGGGCAACAGCCTGTCGCCTACGGTGATCCGCTGTCGATTCCGTTCGACGATCACTGTCCCTATCCCCTTCACCTGCGTCAGATCCTCGACGCGCTTGAAGGGCCCGTGTCTGCGCCGGTGCTCGACGATCGCCGCAGCCTTCCTGGCTCCGACCATCGTCAATCCCTGCTGCAGCGCCTGGACATCGGCCCGGTTGATGTCGATCGGTTCGGCGGCATGCGCCCCTGCGATCCCCATTGCCAGTACCAGTGCCCTCAACACGACTAACCAAGGCACGACGTATAACTCCTTGTGGTTCTGGCCGCCCCGACCGGCAATCCCGTCGGTAGGAACAGTGTCCGTCACCACATACACACAGACTATCGGTTTCGTGGATTTCTAAAAGCCAGCCAAATACCCGACGTGATGTAGGAAAAACCCTACCCCCGGCGCAGGCGTAGAATGGCTGGATCAGCCATGCAACCGGAGTTTCAGATGGACAGCGCCAAGCTCGGCCAATTCGTGAATGACAAGTGGGACAGCGAAATCGTCCCGCAGTTGGTCGACTACATCCGCATTCCCAACAAGTCGCCGATGTTCGACGCCAATTGGGTGCAGAACGGCTACATGGAACAGGCGGTCACCCTGATGGAGACCTGGGCCAAGGCACAGGAGCTGCCGGGCCTGAAGGTCGAAGTGGTCCGCCTGGAAGGCCGTACCCCGCTGATTCTTCTGGAAATTCCCGCCACCGGCAGTGAAACCGGCGACGACACCATCCTGCTCTACGGGCACCTGGACAAGCAGCCGGAAATGACCGGCTGGGACGACGACCTGGGCCCGTGGACCCCGGTCCTGCGTGGCGACAAGCTCTATGGCCGCGGCGGCGCCGACGATGGCTACGCGATCTTCGGTTCGCTGGCCGCCGTGCTGGCCCTGCAGGCCCAGGGCCTGCCGCACGCGCGCTGCGTGGTCCTGATCGAAGCCTGTGAAGAGTCCGGCAGTTACGACCTGCCCGCCTACGTGGACCATCTGGCCGACCGCATCGGCAAGCCGTCGCTGGTGGTCTGCCTGGATTCGGGCTGCGCCAACTACGACCAGCTGTGGTGCACCACGTCGCTGCGCGGTCTCACCGGGGGCAACTTCACCGTCAAGGTGCTCAACGAAGGCGTGCATTCCGGCGATGCCTCCGGCGTGGTGCCGTCCAGCTTCCGCCTGCTGCGCCAGCTGCTGTCGCGCATCGAGGACCAGGACACCGGCCGCATCCTGATCGACGGCATGAACGTGGAAATCCCGGCCGAGCGCCAGGAACAGGCCAAGCGTGCCGCCGAAGTGGTCGATACGGCCATCTTCGAGAAGTTCCCGCTGGTCGATGGCCTGCGCCCGATGAACGAAGACCTCACCGAGCTGGTGCTCAACCGCACCTGGCGCCCGGCGTTGTCGGTCACCGGAATCGGCGGCATGCCGCCGCTGGAATCGGCCGGCAACGTGCTGCGCCCGCAGACCTCGGTGAAGCTGTCGCTGCGCCTGCCGCCCACCGCCGATGGCAAGACCTGCGGCGAGCTGCTGAAAGAAGCGCTGCTGCGCGATCCGCCGAACGGCGCGCAGGTCACCCTGGATCTGGAAAAGGCCTCCACCGGCTGGAATGCCCCGGCCATGGCGCCGTGGCTGACCAAGGCCATCGACGAAGCCAGCCAGACCTTCTTCGGCAAGCCGGCGATGTACATGGGCGAAGGCGGCTCGATTCCGTTCATGGGCATGCTGGGCGAGAAGTTCCCCGGTGCCCAGTTCATGATCACCGGCGTGCTTGGCCCGCACTCGAACGCGCATGGCCCGAACGAGTTCCTGCACATTCCGATGGGCAAGAAGGTCACCGCCTGCGTGTCCAAGGTGATCAGCGAGCACTACGCCGCCAGCCTGCGTGGCGAGACCAGTGGTTCGCCGGTGGCCGCCGACAGCGGCACGCGCCATGGCGACCACGGCTGCTGCTGATCCGGCACACCGTGACGGACGCAGCCCGGCCTTGCTAGGCTGCGTTCTTCTCAAGCGGAACGCACACGCATGAATGGTCTGTTCGGCAGCAGCAGCTGGCTGTACATCCTGCTGGTCGGGTTCTTCGTCGGCCTGCTCGGGCGCTTCGTCATGCCGGGCAACAACCGCATGGGCTGCCTGCTGACCATCGTGCTGGGCATCCTCGGTGCCCTGCTGGCCGGCTGGTTTGGTCAGTACATGGGCTGGTACGCCCCAGGCGAACCGGCTGGATTCCTCGGTGCCGTGGTTGGCGCGGTGGCCGTGCTGGCGATCCTGCGCCTGTTCAGCGGTCGCCGCTGAAACGGCCCCACCTTTCCCTCCTGTCCCCGACGTCGGCGCGCCCCGCGCGCCCGGATATGCCCGCATGACCGAACCCGCCTCCGATCCCCAGCGCAGCGCGCAGCGACTGCAGTGGGCCCGTATCCAGCTTGGCGATGCACAGGCTGTGGTTGAACGTGCGTCGGTCGATGCGGGCATGCGCAGCTACTGGCGCGTAACCGGTACACGCGGCAGCCACATCGTGATGGATGCTCCGCCGGGACTGGAAGACCCCCGCCCCTGGCTGCGCATGCGCGGCCTGCTGCACGACCATGGCCTGCGTGTGCCGGCCCTGCTTGCGCAGGATCTGGACGCCGGCTTCCTGCTGCTGGAGGATCTCGGCGGTCCGACCCTGGCGAGAATCCTCGACGAGCGCAACGCCGATGAATGGTTCGGCCGCGCCATCGATCAGCTGCTGCGCCTGCAGGCGATCCCGGTGCCGGCCGACTTCGGCCAGTTCGGCGAAGCCCTGCTGCAGCGCGATGCCGGCCTGTTCGACGAATGGTTCCTGCAGCGCCATCTCAACCTGCAGCTGGACTGCGGCGAAATCGAGGGCCTGCAGCTGGTCCATCGCCGGTTGATGGACAACGCACTGGGCCAGGCGCAGCTGATGACCCACCGCGACTACATGCCGCGCAATCTGATGCCCGTTGCCGACGGTCCGGCCGTGCTGGATTTCCAGGATCTGGTGCGGGGCCCGATCGCCTACGATGCCGTGAGCCTGTTCAAGGACGCGTTCCTGAGCTGGCCGCTGCAGCGCGTGGACGAGTGGCTCGCGCAGTACCACGCGCGCGCGCGCGCTGCGGGCCTGCCGGTGCCCGACCGTGCGACCTTCCTGCGTGACGCGGACTGGATGGGCATCCAGCGCCACGTGAAGATCCTGGGCCTGTTCTGCCGCCTGCGTTACCGCGACAACAAGGGTCATTACCTGGATGATGCGCCGCGCTTCATCACCTATCTGGACGAAGTACTGCCGCGCTACCGCGAGCTGGCCCCCCTGCGGCAGCTGCTGAACACACGCATCAAGCCGGCGCTGGCCGAGCTCGGCGCACCGATGCGCGTAGCCCGATGAAGGCGCTGATCTTCGCCGCCGGTCTGGGCGAACGCATGCGCCCGCTGACCCTGCACACACCCAAGCCGCTGCTCGCAGTGGCCGGCAAGCCGCTGATCGTCTGGCACCTGGAGCGCCTGGCCGCCTGCGGCGTGCGCGATATCGTGGTCAATACCGCATGGCTGGCGGAACAGTTCCCGGCGATGCTAGGCGATGGCAGCCGATGGGGTGTGCGCCTGTACTTCATGCATGAAGGCGATACCCCGCTGGAGACCGGCGGAGGCATTCTCAATGCTCTGCCGGCACTGGGTGAGGATCCGTTCCTGGTGGTCAACGGCGACATCTGGACCGATTTCGATTTCGCCACACTACCGCGCGAGCCGCGGGGCCAGGCGCATCTGGTGCTGGTCGACAACCCCACGCAGCATCCGCACGGTGATTACCGGCTGGACACGCAGGGCCTGCTGCACCATGACCGCGAAGGACCGTGCCTGACCTATGCCGGCATCGGCGTGTACCGCCCCTCAATCGTGGCCGACTGGCGCACGGTGATTGGCGATGCGCCGGGCAGCGAGCGGCTGCCGCCGAAGTTCTCGGTGGTGCCACTGCAGAAGCACTTCATGGCGCAGGGGTTGATGACGGGGCAGCACCATCGCGGGCGCTGGACCGACGTCGGCACGGTGGATCGCCTGCGTGCGCTGGATGTTGAGTTGGCGGCGAACGGCTGAGCCCCTCGTGGTTGGTCGCGTAGAGCGGATCGCGTGTTTGGCCGGGCGGGTGGGCCATGCAGGGGACGCTGCAAGTACGTCCCTGTAAGCTCGATGGCGCCATCCATGGCGCCAACGCCCCTGCATGGCCCACCCGCCCGGCCTCTGGCAGTTTCCTTGCGCGTCCAGCCACGGAAGAAAGAAAGAAAAGCAGAAGCAGGTCGCTTCGCTCACGAAGCGAAAGCGCATCCACGCGTAGCGTGGATCTACCGTGTCGACCAAGGTCGACACCCACCAACAGCAGTGCAGTACGCAGTCCCGGCAGATTGCGGGAACCTGCTTGCGCCGTCCCCCGCAACCTGAGCCACCCCGCCTCCCCTCAGGAAGCCCGCGTTTGACGTTGACGTTGCTCCGGCTTCGGCGGGTGCAGGGCGGCAGCCCTGCAAAACAAACCCCAACCTCAGTAGCGAGGGCGGCCTTCTTCCAGCACCTGGCGCAGGAACGGCACGGTGATCCGACGCTTGGCCGCCAGCGATTCGCGGTCCAGCCAGTCCAGCAACGTGATCAGCCCGCCCAGCTCGCGCCCGGTGTGCGACAGCAGCCACTCGATCGCGGCCTCGTCGATGGCCAGCCCCCGTCGCAGCGCGCGCTCGCGCAGCACCGCCGCGCGTCCTTCCTCGTCCAGCGGCTGCAGCAGCACCCGCACGCACTGGCCCAGCCGCGAGCGCAGGTCCGGCAGCACCAGTCCGAGTTCGCCCGGCGCCTTCTGCGCCGTGTAGAGCACGGTCACGCCGGCAGCGCGCGCACGGTTATGGAAATCGAACAGGGCAATCTCGTCCTCGCGGTTGCCGGCAATCTCGTCCAGTCCGTCCAGCGCGACCAGCTCGCGCGCCTCCAGCCCCTCGAGCGCTGCACGCACACGGCCGGCCGCACTGGCCAGCGGCACATAGGTCGGCAGCCGCCCGGCCTGCTCGGCGCTGGAACACATCGCCAGCGCCTGATGCGTCTTGCCCGTGCCTGCCGCGCCTTCCAGGTAGACCCAGTCGTGGCTGGCACCGACCGCGATCGCGCGCAGCTGCGCCAGCGCACCATCCGGTGCGCCGATGAAGGTCTCCAGGCGCTGGTCCCGCGGGTAGTGCAGGGCCAGCGGCAATTGCGGCACACCCATCACTTCAGGTCGGGGCCCTTGTCGTTTGTGTCGAGGATGATGTGGGGCGGCTCAACCACACCGTCAAGCACGATCGCCGATTTCTCACCCGCGTAAAGATCGCTCTGCCGATAGCGCTGGTGCGCATAGCGCAGCAGCACGTTGGACACGGCAGCCACCGGCAGCGCCAGCAGCATGCCGAGGAAGCCGAACAGCTGGCCGCCTGCCATCACCGCGAAGATCACTGCCACCGGATGCAGGCCGATCTTGTCGCCGACGATGCGCGGCGTCAGTACATAGCTCTCCAGCAACTGGCCGACCGTGAACACCACGCCGACCAGTATCAGCAGTTTCAGGTCGAAGCCCTGCGCCTGCACCAGCGCGGCGATGATCGCCATCAGGATGCCGGTGGTCGCGCCCAGGTACGGAATGAAGCTGATCAGGCCCGCGATCATGCCGATCAGCAGCCCCAGCTTCAGCCCCACCAGCGACAGGCCGCCGGCATAGATCACGCCCAGTGCCAGCATCACCAGGAACTGGCCGCGGATGAAGGCCCCCAGCACCTCGTTGGATTCGCGCGCCAGCGCCGTGATGGTGCCGATGTGGTTGCGCGGAATGACCGAGGCGACCCGCTCCACCAGCTTGTCCCAGTCGCGCAGGAAGTAGAACGCCAGGATCGGCAGCAGCAGGATGTTGACCACCCAGGTCACCATCGTGAAGCCCGAGCGCGAGACATATCCCATGAAGGTCTTGGCGAAGCCGCCCGCCTGCTGCCAATGGCTGCGCACCCATTCGATCAGGCGATCCGGGTCCAGCCACTGCATCACCTCCAGGCCTGTCTTCTGCTCGAACCACGGAATGCCGGTCTGCATCAGCCAGGCCTGCGCCTGCGGCACGGCCGCCACCAGGGTGGTGATCTGCTTTTCGATCATCGGCACCAGCACCAGCAGCGCGGCGACGATCACCAGCACCATGGCCACGAACACCAGCACCACGCCGGTCATGCGCGAGCGCCCGGTGGCCTCGATGCGGTCCACCAGCGGATCACCCAGCCAGGCCAGCGCCAGCGCCAGCACGAACGGCGTCAGGATCGGCGCCAGCAGCCACACGATCCAGCCGATCAGGCCGGCAAGCAGGATGTATTTGACCCGGCGCAGGAACTGCGCGATTTCAGCTTCCGGCGTCAGGGTCATCGCAGTCGGTACTCGTTGCTGACCGGCGCCTGCACCGGCACGCCGGTGGTGTCATCGATCGGTGTCGGAAGGGCAGGCAGCGGGGCGTTTGGAACCAGCACGCCGCTGTCACCCAGCATGCGGTTGAAGCCGGCCAGGCCGGTGGTCATTTCGACGGTCAGCTCCAGCCGGCCCGCGCTGGCGTGCAGCGGAGTGACATTGCGCACCACCGGCACGTCGCGCAGGCCCGCGGCCAGTCGCAGGTAGTCATCGGCACTGTTGATGCCGGTGACCACCACCCGGTAGCTGCCCGCCTGGCCGGTGGCCACACCCGCCTTGGCATAACGCTTGACCAGCGCGTCGGCCGCGCCGTCGGCGCCCGCGGCCATCGCGCGCATGGCGTTGGCATCCTTGCTGGTCCATCTGTTCAGTTCACGGCCATCGTCGACGAACACCCAGTCCGCCTGCCAGCCGCCATTGGCACGGTAGAGCTTGCCGATCAGCTGCATCGGCGGCGAGTAGCGCGAAGAGGCGCGGGCCACGGCGGCGCTGTCCTGGCGCCAGATGGCACCGGCCAGCGCCTGTTCGGCAGCGCCCCCACTGGGCAGGCCCAGCTTGTAGCCGCGCTCGATGGCGCGGTTCAGCAGCGGGCGCGCGGCATTGGCCTGCTGCACGCTGACCAGGCGCGGGCCGCTGCCGTCATCGACGGCCAGCCACAGCACCGGCTTCGGTCGGGGCTGCGGCCACAGCGGCAGGCCCAGCGCGGCGACCAGCGAATCGACGTCATCCTCGCGGAAACGGGCCACCAGCAGGGTCCGGAAACTGGGCGCACCGCTGGCGCTGACGCTCTGGTCCTGCTTGTAGTCGTAGCTGGCCACGTAATCCTTGGCATTGCGCAGGGCCTGCACCACGCCGGGCCGGGACATCACGCTGCGGTCGCCCGACAGCTTGCCCAGCACTACGCTCAGGGCGCGTGCCAGCCCGCCATTGCGGTCGGCCTCGGCCTGGCTGTTGACCGGCACTTCGGCCTCGTAGGCCCCACTGGCGGTGGCGACATCCCCCTCGGTGCGCAGGCCGCTCTGGGCCATCGTGGCCACCGGCAGGCTCAACGCAAGAAGCAGGGTGAGAATCAGGCTGCGGCGCATCAGGACATCCATTGGCTCGACGTATCCGGGGGGAATTGTTGCCCGAATACGGCCTGTGCGCCAATGCGGCCTGTTAAAATCGCCCGTTCAACCCCTGCCAGCGCCGACGCCCGTGACCAACACCCCGTCTTCCGCCCCCTCCCCCCTCACCTACCGTGACGCGGGCGTCGACATCGACGCCGGCAACGAGCTGGTCGAGCGGATCAAGCCCCTGGTCAAGCGCAGCTTCCGTCCGGAAGTGATGGGCGGCCTGGGCGGTTTCGGCGCCCTGTTCGACCTGTCCAACAAGTACCGCGAACCGGTGCTGGTGTCGGGTACCGACGGTGTCGGCACCAAGCTGAAGCTGGCCCACCAGCTGAACCGCCACGATACGATCGGCATCGATCTGGTCGCGATGTGCGTGAACGACGTGCTGGTGCAGGGCGCCGAGCCGCTGTTCTTCCTGGACTACTTCGCCACCGGCAAGCTGGACGTGGATACCGCCGCGGCGGTCGTGGGCGGCATCGCCAACGGCTGCACCGAGGCCGGCTGCGCACTGATCGGCGGCGAGACCGCTGAAATGCCCGACATGTATGCCCCGGGCGAGTACGATCTGGCCGGCTTCACCGTGGCCGCGGTGGAAAAGAGCGAACTGAAGGATGGCGCCAGCGTGGCGGCCGGCGATGTGCTGATCGGCATCGCCTCGTCCGGCCCGCACTCCAACGGCTACTCGCTGGTCCGCCGCATCTACGACCGCGCCGGGCGTCCGGCCGATCTTGAGCTGGAAGGCGGCGTGAAGCTGGTCGACGCGCTGATGGCACCGACCCGGTTGTACGTCAAGCCGATCCTGTCGCTGCTGAAGTCGCACGGCGATGCCATCCATGGCATGGCCCACATCACCGGTGGCGGACTGACCGAGAACATCATCCGGGTGGTCCCGGACGGCCTCGGCCTGGACATCCAGGCGGCCTCGTGGACGCTGCCGCCGGTGTTCCAGTGGCTTCAGAAGGAAGGCGCGGTCGCCGACAGCGAAATGTGGCGCACCTTCAACTGCGGCATCGGCTTCGTGCTGATCGTCGCGCCGGACCAGGTCGAGGCGGTGTCCGCCGCGGTCACCGCCCAGGGCCTGGATCACTGGACCATCGGCCAGGTCGTCACCACCGAAGGCGCCGAGCGCGTCCGCATCGCCTGACCCCTGCAGAGGAGCCCGCATGGACGCAATGCCCCCATCCCCTTCGAACCCGGTGCCGCCGCCGCTGCTGACGGCACCCGTATTCGGCCCGCAGGACGCCAGCCATCTGCGGGCGCTGTCCATCGGCCACTACGTGGTTGGTGCGCTCATCGCACTGTTCTCGCTGATCTTCATCATCCACATCGTGCTGGGCGTGAGCGCCCTGACCGGGGCATTGCCGCTGAGCTCGGAGGGGCAGCCCTCATCGCCCGCCGAGCAGCGGATGTTCGGCTGGATGTTCACCATCATCGGCAGCGTGATCGTGGTGGGCGGCGTCACCCTGGGGGCCTTCGTCGCCTACGCCGGGCGCTGCCTGGCGCAGCGCCGCCGTTACGTGCTGTGCCTGGTGGTCGCGGGCCTGTCCTGCCTGTTCACCCCGGTGGGCACGGTGCTGGGGGTGTTCACCCTGATCGCCCTGCTCCGCCCCCAGGTGAAAGCCGTGTTCGACACTCCGTCGGCAAGCGTTTGAGCCGCCTGGGTTGCCGGTAATGAACGCCCCCCGCCGCATCGCCGTGCTCGCCTCCGGGCGCGGCAGCAACCTGCAGGCCATCCTGGATGCCATCGCGTCGGGCCGCCTGCCGGCCGACGTGGTGGGCGTGTTCTCCGACCGCCCCGATGCCGCGGCCCTGCAGCGGGTCGATCCTTCCCGGCGCTGGGCGCATGCACCGAAGGAATTCAGCGATCGTGCCGCCTACGAGCTGGCCCTGGGCGACGCGGTTGCCGCCTCCGCTCCGGACTGGATCGTCTGCGCCGGCTACATGCGCATTCTCGGCGCTGGCTTCGTGCAGCGCTTCAACGGTCGCCTGGTCAACATCCACCCGTCGCTGCTGCCGCTGTACAAGGGCCTGCATACTCACGCGCGGGCGCTGGAAGCCGGCGATGCCGAGCATGGCGCAAGCGTGCATCTGGTGGTGCCGGAGCTGGACGCGGGCACGGTGCTGGCGCAGGCGCGCGTGCCGGTGCTGGCAGGCGACGATGCACAGACCCTTGCCGAGCGCGTGCTGGCGGTGGAACACCCGCTGCTGATCGCCAGCCTGCAGCTGCTGTGCGATGGCCGGCTGGCTGAACGGGAAGGACAGGCGATCTTCGACGGTCACCCCCTGTTTAGGCCGCTGGCCCTAGATTCCGCCGGAAACCTGAACCGATAACGTTCTGCACACGCCCCGCTGACTGCGGGGCTGGCATCCTGCCCCACTCCTGCGGCCCCTGTCCCCCATGAAGACCACGACGCTGCTGTGCACGCCCCTGCTGTTGTCGCTTGCCGTGTTGCCTGGCGTCGGCTGGGGCCAGGCACAGCCCTCTGCCGACCCGGCAGCTCCGTCGCAGGCCCCAGCCGCACCGGCCGTGCCCATGCTGCCCGCGCTGGCCTGGGAACCGCCGCCGCTGCAACCGTTCACCGCTACCTACCAGGCCTTCTACAAGGGCAAGGAAGCCGGCGATGCCACCATGCAGGTCACCCATACCGGCGGCAACCAGTGGCGGGTGGACATGCAGGTGGTGGGCCGCCGCGGCTTTGCCAGCGTGCTCGGCCTGAACATCGAGCAGAGCACGGTGTTCGAGGAGCGCGGCGGCGTCTATGCGCCGCTGAGCCAGAGCACGGTGCGCAAGGGCCTGTTCCTGGGCAAGAAGGCCGTCGGCACCTATAACTGGCAGGCCGGCACCGCGCAGTGGACCGGCGATGTGAAAAAGGATCGCGCGCAGCCCATTCCGCTGCAGGCCGGCGATCAGAGCGCCCTGCTGATCAACCTGGCGATCATGCGTGATGCCCGCCCGGGCGTGGCCATGCACTACCGCTACGTCGACATGGGCAAGGTGCGCCAGCACGACTACCAGGCCGCGCCGCAGACCGAGAACGTCGAGGTCGGCGACCTGTCCTACAACGCGCTGCGGGTATACCGCAGCAACGGCGGCAACAACGAAACCATTCTCTGGATCGCCAACGGTGTCCCCACCCCGGTGCGCATCCTGCAACGCGAAGATGGCGAAGACCGCGTCGATCTCCGCCTGATCGAATACCAAGGAGTCTGAGCATGAACACCCTGTCCCGCCCCCTGACGTGGATCGCCGCTGCCACCCTGTCGATGGCCAGCCTGCCGGCGATGGCCCTGGAGCCGTTCAAGGCCGACTATCTGGCCAGCTACATGGGCATGCAGGCCAACGGCACCATGACGCTGGCCAGTGAAGGCAGCAACAAGTGGCGCTACAGCCTGCAGGTGAAAAACCAGCTGGCGGACCTGAGCCAGAGCACCGTGTTCGAGGAAGTGCGCGGCCAGCTGCGTCCGCTCAGCAGCCAGGACCGCTCGGCGCTGCTGGTGAAGAAGCGCAACGTGCAGGCCAACTACAACTGGACCAGCAACCAGGCCACCTGGACCGGCGACATCAAGCCGGACCGCGCCGGACCGATCGCCCTGAAGGCCGGCGACATGGATGCGCTGCTGATCAATCTGGCCATCGCCCGCGACCTGGCAGCCGGCAAGCCGTTGACCTACCGCATGGTCGACGAGGGCCGGATCAAGAACATGACCTACCGTGTGATCGGCAAGGAATCGATCACCGTGGGCGGCAAGAGCTACGAGGCGACCAAGGTGTCGCGTGCCGATGGCAACAAAGAGCTGATCGCCTGGATCGTGCCGGAGTTTCCGGTGCCGGCGCGCATGCTGCAGCGGGAAAGCGGCCGCGACGCGCTGGACCTGACCATCCGATCGATGAACTGAGTGCCGGGGGTCGGATCCCATCCCCTCGGGGATGGGATCTGACCCCGGGCCCCGCACAAGGAAAACGCCCGCTTGCGCGGGCGTTTTTCATTTCTTCTCTTCGGCCGGTTTGAACTCGGTGCGGCAGTCCACCCGGATCTGCTCACCGCTTCCGCGCCAGACGAAGGTGCGGCAATGGCGGTTGCCTTCCTGGCTGTCGTTCACCGACACGGCATAGAACGACTGGATGATCTCGTCACGCGATACCGTGCCGTCACCGTTCCAGTCCATGTCCTTCTGCTCGATGCCGCGGGTGATGGCGATATCGGCGTACCAGGCATACCCCAGCCACGCCAGCACGATCAGCACCAGCGCCAGCAGCGCCTTGCGACGCGGGCTGAATTTTCCGCGAAGGATCATGGCACGCGCCGGATGGTGGCACCGAGCGAAGACAGCTTCTCTTCGATGTTCTCGTAGCCGCGATCGAGGTGGTAGATGCGATCGATGGTGGTATCGCCGCTGGCCATCAGGCCGGCCAGGATCAGCGATGCCGATGCACGCAGGTCGGTGGCCATGACCGGCGCGCCGCTCAGGTGCTCGCTGCCACGCACGATCGCGGTATGGCCTTCGACCTGGATGTCCGCGCCCAGGCGCAGCAGCTCGTTGACGTGCATGAAACGGTTCTCGAAGATCGTTTCGTTGATCACGCCGACGCCGTCGGCCACGCAGTTGAGCGCCATGAACTGCGCCTGCATGTCGGTCGGGAATGCCGGATACGGCGCGGTGGTCAGGTTCACCGCCTTCGGCCGCTTGCCCTGCATGTCCAGGGTGATGCTGTCCTCGGTGGTCTCGATCCGGGCGCCCGCCTCGACCAGCTTGGACAGCACCGCGTCCATGGTGTTCGGACGTGCGCGGTTGACCGTGACCTTGCCGCCGGTCATCGCGGCGGCCACCAGGAAGGTGCCGGTCTCGATGCGGTCGGGCAGCACTTCATGACGGCCACCGGAGAGGCGCTCCACGCCTTCGATCACCAGGCGGGCGGTGCCGAGGCCTTCGATCTTCGCACCCAGAGCGATCAGGCAATGGGCCAGATCGGTCACCTCCGGCTCCATCGCGCAGTTGTCGAGGATGGTGGTGCCTTCGGCCAGCACCGCGCCCATCAGCACGTTCTCGGTCCCGGTCACGCTCACCATGTCGAAGGTGAAGTGGCCACCCTTCAAGCGCTTGGCCGAAGCCTTGATGAATCCGTTCTCGACCACGATGTCGGCACCAAGCGCCTGCAGGCCCTTGATGTGCTGGTCGACCGGACGCGAGCCGATGGCACAGCCACCGGGCAGCGACACTTCGGCCGCACCGAAACGGGCCAGCAGCGGACCCAGCACCAGGATCGACGCACGCATGGTCTTGACCAGTTCGTACGGCGCCACATGCTGGTTCACCGCACGCGGGTCGACCACGATCGCGCTGCCGCGCGACAGCGTGCCCTGGTCGATGGTGACCTTGGCGCCCAGTTCGCCCAGCAGCTTCACCGTGGTGACCACATCGTGCAGGTGGGGCACGTTGGTGATCTCCACCGGCTCATCGGCCAGCAGGGTCGCGCAGAGGATGGGGAGGACGGCGTTCTTGGCGCCGGAGATGCTCACTTCACCGTGCAGCGCAGCGCCGCCGGTCACAACGATCTTGGCCATGGGGTTCGGGATCTTCTGCGGTTCAGCCGGCTTCGGCCGGGGTCACGGTTTTCAGCGCCAGCGCGTGGATCGCGCCGCCCATCAGGTCGCCCAGCGTGGCATAGACCATGCGGTGGCGGGCCAGCGGCATCTTGCCGGCAAAGGCGTCGCAGACCACGGTCGCTTCGAAATGCACGCCATCGTCGCCCCGCACATCGGCGCGGGCGCCAGGCAGGCCGGTTTCGATCAGGTTGCGGATGGTGTCGGCGTCCAACGGGCTTTCCTAATAAAATGAACCCTCATTCTACTTCCGCTGCGTGGCGTCCGCATGGCCGAGTCCCTCCCGCCCCCCCGTTCCGTCGAGCCGGCCGCCCTGGTGGCCAGCGGCCGCCGCGTGTTCGAGATCGAGCAGCAGGCACTGCAGGCGGTCGCCGAGCGCCTGGGCGAGCCGTTCCAGAAGGCCTGCCAGGTGATCCTGGGCAGCCGCGGGCGGGTGGTCGCCACCGGGATGGGCAAGTCAGGCCATGTGGCGCGCAAGATCGCCGCAACCTTGGCGTCCACCGGTACCCCGGCGTTCTACGTGCACCCGGGCGAGGCCGGCCATGGCGACCTGGGCATGATCACCGAAGCCGACGTGGTACTGGCCCTGTCCTATTCGGGCGAATCGGACGAAGTGCTGATGCTGCTGCCGGTGCTCAAGCGCCAGGGCAACGTGCTGATCTCCATGACCGGCCGCCCGCAGTCCAGCCTGGCGACCGCCGCCGACGTCCACCTGGACGTCAGCGTGCCGGCCGAGGCCTGCCCGCTGGCGCTGGCTCCGACCTCGAGCACCACCGCCTCGCTGGCGATGGGCGACGCGCTGGCGGTGGCCCTGCTGGATGCGCGCGGCTTCACCGCTGACGATTTCGCCCGCTCGCATCCGGCCGGCAGCCTTGGCCGTCGCCTGCTGCTGCATATCACCGACGTCATGCATACCGGTGCCGATCTGCCCAAGGTCGATGCCGGCGCCAGCCTCAGCGAGGCCCTGGTGGAGATGAGCCGCAAGCGCCTGGGCATGACCGCCGTGGTCGATGCCGAGGGCGTGCTGATCGGCCTGTTCACCGACGGTGACCTGCGCCGGGCACTGGACAGTGCGCTGGACGTGCGCACGGCAAAGATCGCCGATGTGATGACGCGCAACCCCCGCACCATCGGAGCCGACCAGCTGGCGGTGGAGGCCGCCCGCCAGATGGAAACCCAGCAGATCAACGGCCTGATCGTGGTCGATGACCAGGGCCGCGCCGTCGGCGCCCTGAACATTCATGACCTGTTGCGGGCCCGGGTGGTTTAACCGACAGTCCGTAGACCCCATTCAGTCTGTAACCCCACACCTGCCCTGATCGAGTCCAACGTCCTGATGCCCTGGTCCCCCCTGCCCGCCTTCCCTGCCCACCTGCATGCCGCTGCGGCGCGGATCCGCATGGCCTGCTTCGACGTGGACGGCACCCTCACCGACGGTCGGCTGTACTACGACCAGGACGGCAACGAGAGCAAGGCGTATTTCGTGCAGGATGGCCTGGGCCTGAAACTGCTGCAGCAGCACGGCATACACCCCGTGCTGATCACCGCGCGCAACAGCCAGTCCGCGCTCAGGCGCGGTGCCGATCTCGGCATTGATACCCACATCGCCGTGGGCGACAAGCTGGCCAGCGTGCAGGCCCTGTGTGCCCAGCGCGGCATCGGCCTGGAACAGGTCGCCTTCCTTGGCGATGACCTGCCGGATCTGGCGCCCCTGGGTGCGGTCGGCCTGGCCGTGGCGCCGGCCAATGCCCATCCGTGGATCGCCGAACGCGTGCACTGGCAGACCCGTTCCGAAGGCGGGCGCGGCGCGGCGCGTGAGCTGTGCGACGTTCTGCTGGCCGCGCAGGGTCATGTCGCGTCGGTCCTGGCGAGGTACGGCGCATGAACGCACCGACCGTGAACTGGCGCACCGTGCTCGGCATCGGCCTGCTGCTGGCGGCCCTGCTCAGCAGCTGGGCCGCGCTGCGCAACCGCGACAAGGGCCCGGCCCAGAGCGGCCAGGAAGTCGGCGTGGATTACATCCTGCACGACTTCCAGATCGTCGCCCTGGACGAGCAGGGCAAGGAATCGACCACCCTGCGCGCGCCGCGGCTGGAGCGGCAGCGCGGCGACCAGACCATCAACATCGCCACGCCACTGTTCGAGATGCCCGACAAGGACGGCAGGCACTGGACACTGCGCGCGGAGACCGGCTGGCTGAGCGCCAAGGGTGACGAACTGAAGCTGCGCGGCAAGGTGGCGGGTGACAGTCCCGCTGCCCCCGGCGTCGTGCCGACCACCTTCCGCACCGACCACCTGGACGTGTTCCCCAAGGAGAGCCGGGCCCGGACCGACGCCCTGGTGACCATGACCCGCCCCGGCATGGAGCAGTCCGGCGTCGGGTTCGAGGTGGATTCGAAGAACAACACGTATCATTTCCTCAGCCAGTCCAAGGGTCGCTACACGCCCAGACGCTGATTCCGCCGCCCGGCCCGCGACGTCCCTGGACAGGCGCGGCGCCGGCAGCCCCCACCCGCTGCTGCCCTCCTGACCGGGCAGCCACCACCGGCAGAACGGACCCCGATGAAGATCCCCTTTGCAGCCATGCTCGCACTCAGTCTTCTTGTCCCCGCCCTCGCGCAGGCGAAGTCGACCGACCGCAACGAGCCCATGAACATCGATGCCGGTGCACAGAACGGCATGCTCACCGGCGACGGCAAAACCGTGCTGTCGCAGGGCGTGATCATCACCCAGGGCACGCTGGACCTGCGCTCGTCCGAAGCGGAGATCTATCTCAAGGACGGCGAGCCGGTGCGTGTGGTGTTCACCGGCAAGCAGGCGAAGTTGAAGCAGCAGCTCGATGACGGCACCTGGATGGATGCGCTCGCCGACCGCATCGACTACGACATCAAGACCGAGATCATCACCCTCACCGGCAACTACAAGGTCACCAGCGCGCGCGGCACCAACGCCGGCCAGCGCATGGTCTACAACACCCGTACCGGCGAGATGAACTCCGGCGGCGACGGCAGCCGCGTGCGCACCGTTATCCCGCCCAAGAACAAGACGCCTGCCGCCACCACCACGCCGGCGCAGCCGGCCGGGAGCCGGAAGTAATGCTCGTCGCCAAGGGCCTGCGCAAGCGCTATAAGCAACGTGAGGTCGTCAAGGACTTCGGGCTCACCCTCGAAGCGGGCGAAGTGGTCGGCCTGCTCGGCCCCAACGGTGCCGGCAAGACCACCTGCTTCTACATGATCGTCGGCCTGGTTGCCGCCGATGCCGGCAGCATCGTGCTCGATGGCAAGGACATCACCGGCGATCCGATGTACACCCGTGCCAAGCAGGGCGTGGGCTACCTGCCGCAGGAGCCTTCGGTGTTCCGCAAGCTGACCGTGGCCGACAACATCCGCCTGGTGCTGGAACTGCGCGAGGATCTGGACTCGGCGGGCCGCGAGCGCGAGTTGAGCAGCCTGCTGGACGAACTGCAGCTGGGCCATGTGTCCGAACAGCTTGGCGCCAGCCTGTCCGGCGGCGAGCGCCGCCGCTGCGAAATCGCCCGCGCGCTGGCGGCGCAACCCCGGCTGATCCTGCTCGACGAACCGTTTGCCGGTGTCGATCCGATCTCGGTCGGCGAGATCCAGCGTATCGTCACCCACCTCAAGCAGCGCGGCATCGGTGTGCTGATCACCGACCACAACGTGCGCGAGACCTTGGGAATCTGCGACCGCGCGTATATCCTCGCCGAGGGCACCGTACTGGCCCAGGGTTCGCCGGAATCGATCCTGGACAATGCCGACGTACGTCGCGTCTACCTTGGGGACTCGTTCAAGCTGTGACCGCAGCTGCCGGGTTCCATTCCCCCTCTTCGGCACAGGCATGAAGACTCGGCTGCAGACATCGTTGGGACAGCAGCTGGTGCTCACGCCCCAGCTGCAGCAGGCGATCAAGCTGCTGCAGATGTCCAGCACCGAGCTGGAACTGGAGATCGCCCAGGCGGTGGAGAGCAATCCGCTGCTGGACTGGGCCGAAGGCAACGAGAGCGATGCCGCTGCCGGCGACGATGGCAACGGCGATGACGCCCCGCCCGAACGCGCCGACGCCGGCCAGGAGGACGACTGGGCAACGGCGGAACCGGACTGGAGCACCGCCGGCAGCGGCGGCAGCTTCGACGACGATGACGACAGCGGCAGCGCGGCCGAACGCGTGGCCGAAACCGAGACCCTGGCCGACCACCTGCTGTGGCAGCTGCACCTGTCGCATCTGTCCGCACGCGACCGCAGCATCGGGGCTGCACTGATCGACGCCCTGGACGACGATGGCTACCTGCGCGAACCGCTGTCCACCATCGCCGAAACCCTGCTGCCGGCGATCCACGCCGGCGAGGACGAGATCCTCACCGTACTGCACCAGATCCAGCGCTTCGATCCGGTCGGAGTAGCGGCACGCAGCCTGGGCGAATGCCTCCAGCTGCAACTGGACGTACTGGCGGCCGACACACCTGGCCTTGCCCTGGCACGCCAGGTCGCTGCCGGGCCGCTGGAGCGGCTGCCGCGCAGCGGCGTGGCCGGACTGGCGCACGAGCTGCGGCAGCCCCTGGCCGACGTCGAGACCGCCGTGGCCCTGCTGCGGTCGCTGGACCCGCGCCCGGGCACCCAGATCGCGCCGCTGTCGCAGGACACCTACGTGGTGCCGGACGTAGTCGTCTGGCGGCAGAACGGCGTGTGGCGCGCCGCGCTGGCCGGCCATGCCGGGCCGAAGGTGGTCATCCACCGCGGTTACGAACAGATGATCCGCCGCTGCGGTGAGGCCGACGCCGGCTACCTGCGCGCCCAGCTGCAGGAGGCGCGCTGGCTGCTGAAAGGCCTGCAGCAGCGTGGCGAGACCCTGCTGCGGGTGGTGCGCTGCCTGATCCTGCAGCAGTCCGGCTTCCTGGAGTTCGGCGAACAGGCACTGCGCCCGCTCACCCTGCGTGAGATCGCCGCCGAACTGGGCCTGCACGAATCCACCATTTCGCGGGCGATCGCCCGCAAGCATGTCCGGACCCCACGCGGCACCCTGCCGCTGCGCGCGTTCTTCGCATCGGGCATCGATACCGAAGGCGGCGGTGAGGCATCCAGCACGGCCATCCAGGCGATGATCCGGCGCCTGATCGATGACGAAAACCCGCGCAAGCCCCTTTCTGACGCCAAGCTGGCTGACCTGCTCAAATCGTCGGGAATTCCAGTGGCGCGACGCACCGTGGCGAAGTATCGTGAAGCCATGAACATTTCCGCCTCGCACGAAAGGGTCAGAATCGCTTGACGCACCGCCGCGCCCGGCGGAGAGGTTCATTGGCACATCCGAACACAGGAGAAACCCGATGCGCATCGAAACGTTTGGCAAAGACGTCGAAGTCACCCCGGCCCTGCAGTCCTATGTAGAGGAGAAGCTGGCCCGGATCGGAAAGCACTTCGACCAGCACTGCGAAGCGCGGGTGACCCTCAAGCTGCAGAAGACCGAACACCATGTCGACGCCAGCCTCAACATTCCCGGCCAGACCCTGCACGCCGAGGCCGGCGGCCAGACCATGTATGCCGCGATCGACCTGCTGGCGGACAAGCTTGACCGCCTGGTGATCAAGCACAAGGAGAAAAAACAGCAGCACGCACCGCTGCCGGTGGGTGACAATGGCGGCTGATCGCCACCGTTCCCCGCAGACATGCCCCTGACTGACCTCCTGGCGGCCGTGCAGACCCAGCTCTGCACGGCCACCGACCGCGACAGCGTCCTCAAGGCCGCGGCCGGGTTGCTGGCCTGCCGCCAGGCCAATGCTGAACAGATCTATCTGAACCTGTGCCAGCGTGAGGCGCTGGGCAGCACCGCGATCGGTTGCGGCATCGCCATTCCGCATGGCCGCGCGCCGACCCTGGACCGCCCACGCGGCGCCCTGCTGCGACTGGAGACCCCCGTCGACTTCGGGGGCGACGAGCCGGTCGACCTGGTGTTCGCGATGGCCGTTCCGGCCCACTACACCCATCAGCACCTGATGCTGCTGTCCGAACTGGCCGAACTGTTCTCCGCCCCCGCCATCCGCGAGGCGCTGCGCGCCGCCGGCGACGCGCGGGCACTGCGTCAGGCCCTGGATCTCACGCCCCCGGCGAGTGCCGCATGAATACCAGCATCACCGCACGCGAACTGTTCGAACAGCAGCGCGAACGCCTGGGCCTGCGCTGGGTGGCGGGAAAATCCGGCGAGAAGCGCGAGCTCGAGGCCGGCAACACCGTCTCCCGCCGGCCCTCGCTGGCGGGCTACCTCAATGCGATCTACCCCAACAAGGTGCAGATCCTGGGCACCGAGGAACTGTCCTGGCTGGACGCGCTGGAACCGCGCCAGCGCTGGGAGACGATCGAAAAGCTCATGCAGTCGCACCCGCTGGCGCTGGTGATTACCCGCAACCAGCCCTGTCCGGAAGACCTGCGCGCGGCCGCCGACGAGTCGGGCACGCCGCTGTGGGTATCTCCCAAGCGCGGCCACGAACTGCTCAATCATCTGTCCTACCACCTGGCACGCACGCTGGCGCCGCGCGTGATCCTGCACGGCGTGTTCATGGAGATCTACTCCATCGGCGTGCTGATCACCGGCGAAGCCGGGTCGGGCAAGAGCGAGCTGGCGCTGGAACTGCTCAGCCGTGGCCACCGCCTGGTGGCCGATGATGCACCTGAATTCACCCAGATCGCGCCGGACGTGCTCGACGGTACCTGCCCGGAACTGCTGCAGGACCTGCTGGAAGTACGCGGCCTGGGCGTGCTGAACGTGCGCGAGATGTTCGGCGACACGGCTGTAAAGAAGAACAAGTACCTTCGGCTGATCGTCCACCTGACCAAGCCGATGACCGAGCCCACTCCACATGGCTACGAACGACTGACCGGCGATTCCGGTACCCGCCATGTGCTGGACCTGGATGTGCCGCTGATCACGCTGCCGGTGATGCCCGGCCGCAACCTGGCCGTGCTGACCGAGGCGGCCACCCGCCTGCATATCCTGCGGACCAAGGGCATCGACCCGGCCGCGATGTTCATCGCGCGCCACAGCAACCTGCTGGAACGGCGAACACCCTGATTTCCCTGGCCTTCGAAGAGTCTGTCCATGAGCACCGCTGCCCCCACCGCCCCGACCCTGATCATCGTCAGCGGCCTGTCCGGCTCGGGTAAATCCGTCGCCCTGAAGACGTTCGAGGACCAGGACTACTACTGCTCGGACAACCTGCCGATCCAGCTGCTGCCGGACTTCGTGCGCAGCCTGCTGGCCCACCATG
The DNA here is from genome assembly GCF_056760395.1 of Stenotrophomonas sp. STEN009. Lineage (NCBI taxonomy): Bacteria > Pseudomonadati > Pseudomonadota > Gammaproteobacteria > Lysobacterales > Lysobacteraceae > Stenotrophomonas > Stenotrophomonas sp. STEN009. The sequence continues at coordinate 127,496 of NZ_JBRRES010000001.1, forward strand.
ACGGCGCCGCGCCGCGCCGGCTGGCGGTCGGCATCGACGTGCGCGGCCAGGCTGACCTGAGCCAGCTGGCCAACTGGCGGCAACTGGCCACCGATGCTGGCGTGGAAACAAAGGTGCTGTTCTTTGAAGCCAGCGACGAGGCGGTGCTCAAGCGCTATGCCGACACCCGTCGCCGCCATCCACTCAGCCAGCTCGGTCTGTCATTGCCGGAAGCGATCGCCCGCGAGCGCGAACTGATCGCACCGCTGCGCCAGGAGGCCGACGCCATCATCGACACCAGCGCGCTCAACGTGCACCAGCTGCGCCGCCGGATCATCACCGAGTTCACGCTGGACCATGCAACCCGCCTGTCGCTGCTGTTCGAATCGTTCGCCTACAAGCGTGGCGTGCCGGCCGAAGCGGATTTCGTCTTCGATGCGCGGGTGCTGCCCAATCCGCACTGGGATCCCGAGCTGCGTGCGCTCAGTGGCCGCGAGCCGGGCGTGCGCGACTACCTGGAAGCCCAGCCGGACGTGCAGTGCTACCTCGCACAGCTGATGGGGTTTCTCGACACCTGGCTGCCGAAGCTGGGCGACGGCACACGCAGCTACGTGACCGTGGCCTTCGGCTGCACCGGCGGCAAGCACCGCTCGGTCTATCTGGCCGAACGGATGGCCCGGCATGCCCGCGAAATGGGCTGGGAAGACGTGGCCACCTATCACCGCGAGCAGGATTGAGAGGCCCGGCCGGGGTGCGCCCGACCGCCCCGCGGAGAGGCGGGATGGGCCGGCAGGCGGGGGACGCTGAATACGGGACACAGTGCCCCTCATCTGCGGCTATCGCCAATTCACCTTGACCTGTTAACGTGCAGTAATGACCTGTGGCATTCTCCTCGTAACACATCCCGGGGTCGGCGCCGCCCTGCTTGACGTGGCGACCCGGCTCCTGCGGCAGCTGCCGTTGAAGACCGAAGCTTTCGAAGTACCGTTCGACGCAGACCTGGATGCTCTGCTCCCCCTCGCCTCGGCCGCGCTGCGGCGGGTAGATGGTGGAGAAGGCGTGCTGATCCTGACCGACCTGTACGGCGCCAGCCCCGCCAACCTTGCCGGGCAGCTGGCCCGGCTGGGGACCCCGGTTCGCCGGGTGTCGGCGCTGAGCCTGCCGATGTTGCTGCGGGTGATGAATTATCCGGAACAGGCACTGGATCAACTGCCCGCCACCGCTGCGGCGGGTACCCGTAATGGAGCGATAGTCGACGATGCTTGAACGAGAACTCACCGTCAGCAACCGCCTGGGCCTGCATGCCCGGGCCACCGCCAAGCTGGTGCAGACCCTGGCACCGTTCCGGTGCAACGTGACCATGGCTGCCAAGGGCCGCGAGATCAACGCCAAGAGCATCATGGGCGTGATGCTGCTCGCTGCCGGCCAGGGCACCCCGGTCACCGTGCGCATCAGTGGCGAAGACGAAGCCGCCGCGATGGACGCGGTGGTCGACCTGTTCGAACGCCGCTTCGACGAGGACAGCTGATCGTGCCGCGCGCCCGCGCCGGCCAGCTCCCTTCCGGCCAACGGCCGGTCCAGCTGCTGGCTGGTCATGGCGCTGCGCGGGGTTCGGCGATGGGGCGTGCACGCGTGCGCCTGCCGCATGCGCTGGACGTTGCCGAACAGCGCGTGGCACCGCAGCAGATCGAAACCGAGCTGACGCGCCTGCATCACGCCGTGGATGCCGCGCGCGCGGAGATGCATGAGCTTCGGCAGCGCCTGCACGGCGCACTGAACCAGGAAGTAGGCGAATTCCTCGATCTGCACGCGCTGCTGCTGGACGACCCGGAGCTGCTGTTCGGCCTGGATGAGCTGATCCGCAGCGGCCCGTACAGCGCCGGATACGCCCTGCGCCTGCAGCGCGACCGCCTGGCCAAGGTCTTCGATGGCATGGACGATGCCTACCTGAAGAGCCGCATGGACGATCTGGATCATGTGATCGGCCGTATTCACGCCTTCCTGCAGCCGGAGCGTGCGCCGGTGATGAAGGGGCTGGCCGGCGAGATCCTGGTCTGCGACAACATCGCGCCGTCCGAGCTGGCACAACTGCAGGCACAGGGCGTCGTGGGCATCGTCACCGCCGCCGGCAGCGCGCTGTCGCACAGCGCCATCCTCGCCCGCAGTCTGCACCTGCCACTGATCGTCAACGTTCCGCAGCTGCTCAGCCGCGTTGCCGATGGCGACGTGCTGATCGTCGATGGCGCCGACGGCAGCATCACCGTCAACCCGCAGGCCGACAACCTGCGTGACTATCGCGCACGGCTGAAGGAACACGCCCGCGAGCAGCGGGAGCTCGGACGCCTGCGCAGCAAACCCAGCCGTACCCGCGACCAGGTCGACATCGCCCTGCTGGCCAACGCCGAATCGCTGGAGGACGTAACCCAGGCCCACGCCCTCGGCGCGCAGGGACTGGGTCTGTACCGCACGGAATTCCTGTTCCTGCAGCGCAACGAGCTGCCGGACGAGGAAGAACAGTTCCGGACCTACCGCGACGCCGCGCTGGGCATGAGCGGGCGGCCGGTGACCATCCGCACCCTCGATCTGGGTGCGGACAAAGCGGATCGTACCGGCCTGACCCTGAGCAACGAAGAGAACCCGGCGCTTGGCCTGCGGGGCGTGCGCCTGTCGCTGGCACGGCCGAAAGTGGCCGACACCCAGCTGCGGGCGATTCTGCGTGCCTCGGCCTATGGCAAGCTGCGGGTGCTGGTGCCCATGATCAGCACGCGCGAAGAGCTGCTGGCCGTGCGTCGGCGCATGCTCAAGCTGTCCGAACAACTGCGCGCGGAAGGGCACATGGTGGCCGACCACGTGCCGCTGGGGGCGATGATCGAAGTACCCGCCGCTGCTCTGGCGCTGGAGAGCTTCATCGACCTGGTCGACTTCCTGTCGATCGGCACCAATGACCTGGTGCAGTACCTGCTCGCGGCCGACCGCAACAACGAGGCGCTGGGCGAACTCTACTCGCCGCTGCACCCGGCGGTGCTGCGCCTGCTGCAGATGGTGATCGAGACCGGCGCACGCCATCGTGTGCCGGTGGCGGTGTGCGGCGAGATCGCGGGGGACGCACGCATGGCGCCGCTGCTGCTGGCACTGGGCCTGACCGAGTTCAGCCTGCATCCGGGCACGCTGCTGGAAGTCCGCCGCGCGATCCGCGAGGCCGACCTGGCATCCCTGCGCGCCCGCGCTCCGAAGCTGCTGGCCGCGCGGGACCGTCGCGGCATCGAGCGCTGGCTGGCACTGGTGGCCGATACGCCCTGACGGCCGCGCTGCGCGCTCGCCGGGCATGGCCCGGCGGAATTCATGGACCCCGCTGGCCGCAGACACCGGGGTATGCGTTGAAACATCCCCTTGCGATAATGACGCGCTGAACACCCTTGTTGCCGCATCCTTGCCAGGATCGCGGCTTTTCTTATCCCGCGGGAGCTGCGATGGCTGAAGCTGTACGCCACGACAAGACTGCGCGCCAACTGCGGATGCTGTCCGATGCACTGGACAGTGGCCGGCTGGGACCGGTGCGTCGCCTGGTCAATACTCTGGCCCCCGCCGAGATCGGCAACCTGCTCGAATCGCTGCCGCCGGGAAAGCGCGAAGTCGTGTGGGGCCTGGTCGATCCGGAAGATGACGGCGAGGTGCTGGTCCACGTCGGCGACGACGTGCGCGAGAGCCTGCTCGCGGACATGGACCCGGACGAGATCATCGCCGCGGTCGAAGACCTGGACATCGACGACCTGGCCGATCTGGTCGAGGACCTGCCGGACACGGTCATCGACGAAGTCCTCAAGTCGATGGACCGCGAGAACCGCGAGCGCCTCGAGCAGGTCCTGTCCTACCCCGAGGACAGCGCTGGCCGCCTGATGAACCCGGACGTGGTGACCGTGCGCGCCGACGTCAACGTCGACGTGGTGCTGCGCTACCTGCGCCTGCGCGGCGAACTTCCGGACCATACCGACCACCTGTTCGTGGTCAGCCGCCGCCATCAGTATCTTGGCCGTGTCTCGCTTGCAGCGCTGGTCACCCATGAAGACACCACGCCGATCAACCGGTTGATCGACGACGAACAGCCGGCGATCGATGTCGGCGAGAGCGACCAGGAGGTCGCCCGCCAGTTCTCCGACCATGACTGGATTTCCGCGCCGGTGGTGGACGATAACAACATTCTGGTCGGCCGCATCACCATCGATGACGTGGTCGACATCATCCGTGGCCAGGCCGAGCACCAGGCGCTGGGCGCCGCCGGCCTGGACGAGGACGAGGATCTGTTCAGCCCGGTGTGGCGCGCGATGCGCCGTCGCCTGATGTGGCTGTCGGTGAACCTGTGTACCGCCTTCCTCGCCTCCAGCGTGGTCGGTCACTTCGAAGGCACGATCGACAAGCTGGTGGCGCTGGCGGTGCTCATGCCCATCGTCGCCGGCCTCGGCGGCAACGCAGGCACGCAGGTGCTGGCGTTGATGGTGCGCGGCCTGGCGCTGGGCCAGGTGGGCGCATCCAATGCACGCACCCTGCTGTGGAAGGAAGTGCGGGTGGCACTGCTCAACGGCCTGTTGCTGGGTTCCGTGCTGGGCCTGATCGTGCTGGCCTGGTTCCATTCGCCGGGGTTGTCGGCGGTGATCGCCATCGCGCTGACCTTCAACCTGCTGTTCGCCGCGCTGGCCGGTGTGCTGGTGCCGCTGACCCTGAAACGTTTCGGCTTCGATCCGGCCTTGGCCAGCGGTATTTTCCTGACCGCCGTGACCGATTCGATGGGCTTCTTCACCTTCCTCGGCCTGGCCACCCTGGTGCTGCTGCACTGACCGACCTGCGCCCTGCCGCCGGTCGGGGCGCGGGGCCCATTCCCACTGGAACACCCCATGGCAACCACGATCGAAAACTACTTCCAGCCGGGTTGGCGCGACCAGCTGCATACCTGTGCCGCGTGCGAATGGAAGGGCAGTTCGCGGGCAATGGTGATGGAGCTGGACGAGGACGCCACCGAGTACGACTGCCCGGTGTGCGAGAACCCGCTGCTGGTGGTGCTGCACCCGGATCTGGCACAGGTACGGGCCGCCGCCGCCGAAGGCAACGCTGAAGCGCAGGAGCAGCTGGACATCGTCGCCAGCGCCCCCCGGCCCGAGTGACGCGCTGCACGATGCTGGCCAGGCGCGACTGGACTACCATGAAAACGATTCCAGATCAGGAAACGCGCTCATGGTTCGTCTGCTTGCACGCTGGTTGCCGCTGCTGCTGGTCCTGATGGTAGGGGGCTGCGCCAGCACCGCCGAACGGACGCACGGACGCTTCGAGGCGCGTGCGGTGAAGGTGGATGGCCGGACGGCCTATTACCAGGTGTTCATTCCCGCGGGCCTGCAGCCGCGTGGTCCGGCGCAGCAGGGTGCCGCGCCGGTCGATGTGCCCGTCATCCTGTTCCTGCACGGCTCTGGCGAGCGTGGCGGCGATGGCGTGAAGCAGACCCACGCCGGGCTCGGCCCGTACCTGCGCGACCACCGCGACTTCCCGGCGCTGGTGGTGTTCCCACAGGTTCCCGGGCACGAGGAATGGAGCGGCCGCAACAACCGGGTGGCCCTGGCCGCACTCGACGCCACCCTCGCAGAGTTCGGTGCCGACCCGGCCCGGCAGTACCTGACCGGCATGTCGATGGGCGGCTACGGCAGCTGGAACATCGCACTGGATGACCCGCGCCGTTTCGCGGCGATCGTGCCGGTCTGCGGCGCGGTGCTGGCCCCCCGCGCGGTGCGGCCGACCCTGTTCGTGGAGCAGGTCGCCAACGAAGCCGATCCCTATGCCGCGATCGCACAGCGCCTGCGGCACACGCCGATCTGGATCTTCCATGGTGCGCTTGACGATGTGGTGCCACCAGACGACGACCGCCGCCTGCACGCCGCGTTCCAGGCCACCGGCGCCGCCGACGTACGCTACACCGAGTATCCGCAAGGTAACCACAACGCCTGGGATGCCACCTACGCCGATGCCGCAATGTGGGCGTGGTTGTTCGCGCAGAAGCGATGAGCCATAGCTTCGGTAGTTGCCAACCTTGGTTGGCACTGGCCTACCTGAAACCAGCCCATTCCCCGATGTTCACTGGAAGCAGGCCCGTCCATGCTTGCTCCATGCAGAACACACGTCTCCTGCTCGGTCGTCGCTCCAGCATCGGCCTCAGCTATATCCTCACCACCGTCGTCCATGACCGCGCGCCGCTCTTCACCAACGCCGCAGCGGCCGCCTTGGCAGTCCGCGAATTCCAGCGACTGGATCAGGAATGCTTCACCCGCTCGATTGCGTACGTGGTCATGCCCGACCACATCCACTGGCTGGTCGAACTACGTGCGGGAACGCTGGAAACCGTCATGAAGCGTTTCAAGTCGCGCACCGCCCAGCAGGTAAACCGGTTGCTGGGGCGAGTCGGGCGCTTCTGGCAGGCCTGCTATCACGATCATGCGATCCGCTCTGACGAATCGTTGCACCGGCATGCGATGTATCTGATGGGAAATCCGATCAGGGCCGGGCTGACGACGCGGCTTGGGTAATATCCCCATGCATGGTGCGAATGGGAGCTTGGCGCTTCGTGTGATCCGCTCGACAACTTGGGCGCGGATGGATAGTGCCAACCAAGGTTGGCATCTACCAGAGCGGTGCGCGGACAAGCCGCGCGGTAAGTGTGTCAACCAAGGCTGACACCTACCAGAGCGGGGTTCAGCCCAGCAGGGTTTCCAGCACGGCCATGCGCACGGCGACGCCGTTGGCGACCTGGCGCAGCACCCACGACTGTGGGCCATCGGCCACATCGTCGGTCACTTCCACGCCGCGGTTGATCGGGCCGGGGTGCAGCACCGCGGCGTCCTTGCCGGCGCGGGCCAGGCGTTCGCGGGTCAGGCCGTACTGGTCGTGATACTGCTCCAGCGACGGCACCAGCCCTTCTTCCATGCGCTCGCGCTGCAGGCGCAGCATCATCAGTGCGTCGACCCCTTCCAGCATCGCGTCGAAATCTTCGCCCACCACGCAGCCCTTCAGGGTTTCGTCGTCCGGCAGCAGCGACTGCGGGCCACACACGCGGATCTCGCCCACGCCCAGCGTGCGCAGTGCGTGCAGGTCGGTGCGGGCCACGCGCGAGTGCTTCACGTCGCCGACGATCACCACCTTCAGCTTCGAGAAATCCGGACCCTTGGCCTGGCGCAGGGTCAGCATGTCCAGCAGGCCCTGGGTGGGGTGCGAACTGCGCCCATCGCCGGCGTTGACGAGGGCGGTGCCCTCGCCCGCCGCTTCGGCCAGTGCGGCCACGGCACCATCATCGGGATGGCGCACCACGAAACCGCGCACGCCCATCGCTTCCAGGTTGCGCAGCGTGTCGCAGGCGGTTTCGCCCTTGCGCGTGGACGAGGTCGACGCATCGAAGTTCAGCACGTCGGCGCCCAGGCGCTGCGCGGCCAGCTGGAACGAACTGCGCGTGCGGGTGGACGGTTCGAAGAACAGCGTGCACACCGCGGAACCGGCCAGCACGTGCCGCTTGTTGCCGACGCGGCCGACCGCCGCATCGCGGATCTGGCCCGCGCGGTCGAGCAGCTGCAGCAGGGTGTCGCGGGGCAGGCCCTCAAGAGTCAGCAGGTGGCGCAGGCGGCCGGAGGCATCGAGTTGCTGGGCGGTCATGGCGGGAATCGTGCAGTCAGGGAATGGGAGTGGCGTCGTCCGGCGAGGACAGCCAGCGGTCGATGATCACCGCCGCAGCCACCGCATCGAGCGCGGCCGCATCACGGCGGCGCTTGCGCCCTTCGGCGCGCTCGACGGCGAAGCGGCGGGCGGCTTCCACCGAGCTTGAGCGCTCGTCGATCATCACCACCGGCAGCTTGAATCGTTCCCGCAGCTGGCGGGCGAAGCCCTGCGCGCGCTTGCGGTTGGGTTGGTCCTGGCCGTCGAGCGTCAGCGGATCGCCGACCACCAGGCCATCGGGCTTCCATTCCTTGATGAGGCGTTCGATCGCCGCCCAGTCCGGGCCGTTGCCGTGCACGTCGACCACGGCCACGGCACGCGCGTGCGCGGCGAAGGCACTGCCGATGGCCACACCGATCCGTCGCGCGCCGACATCGAAGCCGAGCACGGTGCCATCGCGACGGAGGGCGGCCGGCTCAGACATGGCCGCTGTAATCGGTGAGCCGGAACAGATCCACGCCGATGCGCGAGGCCGCGCCCTGCCAGCGCTGCTCCAGCGGCAGCTGGAACACCAGTTCGGCGTCGGCCGGCACGGTCAGCCAGCTGTTCTCGGAAAGCTCGCTTTCCAGCTGCCCGGCGCCCCATCCGGCGCAGCCAAGGGTCACCACGGCATTGGCCGGGCCTTCGCCGCGGGCCATTGCTTCGAGAATGTCGCGCGACGTGGTCAGGTACAGGCCATCGCCCACCGTCAGGCTGGAATCCCAGGGCCGCGCATCGTCGTGGATGACGAACCCGCGCTCGGGATGCACTGGCCCCCCGTTGAGCACCATGCGCGCCTGCAGGTCGCCATCGCTGGTGGCGATGTCCATCTGCGACAGCACCTCGCCCAGCGTGTACTCGGACGGCTGGTTGACCAGCACGCCCATCGCCCCGTTCTCGTCGTGCTGGCAGATCAGCGCGACGCTGCGGGCAAAGGTCGCGTCGAGCAGCGACGGCAGCGCGACGAGCAGGTGATCGGCAAGGGAAGTGGGAGTTGCGGGCATGCCGCCATTCTAGCCGCTGGTCGCCCCCGATGCCTGCACCTGCCGGTCACGGCGCGCATAATGACCACCCCGTACCGCAGGAGTTCGCCTTGTCCGGATATTGCCTGATCGCCCCCGGCCACCCGGTGCACGACTACTACCACGCGCACGAGTACGGCTTCCCGCAGCGCGACGAACGCGAGCTGTTCGAGCGGCTGGTGCTGGAGATCAACCAGGCCGGCCTGAGCTGGGAGACCATCCTGAAGAAGCGGGAAGGATTCCGCGCAGCCTACGATGCCTTCGACGTGGACCGGGTCGCGGCCTATGCCGAGCAGGACATCGAGCGCCTGCTCTCGGACCCGGGCATCATCCGCAACCGCCTGAAGGTGCTTGCCGCGATCCACAACGCACAGGTGATCCAGCAGCTGCGTGCGGACCACGGCAGCTTTGCCGCCTGGCTGGACGCGCATCACCCACGCAGCAAGGCTGACTGGGTGAAGCTGTTCAAGAAGACCTTCCGCTTCACCGGCGGCGAGATCACCGGCGAATTCCTGATGAGCCTGGGCTACCTGCCGGGTGCGCACGCCGCGGACTGCCCGGTGCATGCGCGGCTGCTGAAGCTGTCACCGCCCTGGCTGCAGGCCGTCGCCCGCTGAACTGCATCCGCCGGGCATGGCCCGGCGCTACCACCCGCTGATCTGCATCCGCCGGGCATGGCCCGGCGAACGCGGAAGGCGCGCTTACACGCCCATGTAACGGCCGGGCCGGTGGTTGAACATCAGCACCAGGCTGAGCACCACCGCGCCGATCGCCGAATACATCACCTTGGACGGCGAAAGCACGAAGAACGCGGCGATCATCAGACAGGCATCGTAGGACATCTGCACCTTGCCGGCGCTCCAGCCACGGGTGCGCTGCAGGTAGACCGCCAGGATGCCGATGCCGCCCAGGCTGGCGCGGTGGCGGATGAAGAACAGGATGCCCAGCCCCGACAGCGCGCCGCCGACGATCGCCGAGTACAGCGGATGGATGTGCGAGAAATCGATCCAGCGCGGCAGCAGATCGGTCAGTACGCCGCAGGCGGTAACCGCGGCAAAGGTCTTCAGGGTGAACTCCCAGCCCATGCGCCGCAGCGCCACCCAGTAGAAGGGCAGATTGACCAGCACGAACACCAGCCCGAAGTTCCAGCCCATGGAGTAGTGCAGCAGGAAGGCCATGCCGGCCATGCCGCCGATCATCAGCCCGCCCTTGGCAAAGATGGCCAGGCCCAGCGAGGCCACCATCGTCGCCAGCACCATGCCCTGCACGTCCTCGGCCACCGAGTGGCGCAGCGCTTTCTCGTCGGCGGTGGTACCGGCGCTGTCCGGCGGCGGAGTCAACGGACCGGCGGTGACCAGGTGGCCGTCAGCGTCGTCGCACGGCGCGGGGCCATGGGAAGGATGGGACATGCGGGTGGGGGGGACAGCGGGGGGAGGCGGTATTAGACACGATCCGCATGACAGTTGCAGATGAAATCGTTCAGCTGGATGCGCCGCCCTGCCTGAGGGCTCCCCGGAAAGCATCAGCCTGCGCGGCAGCGGGCAGCGGCGGCGCCGTATCATTCCCGCATGCCGCGCGAAAACCTCAACGACCTGCAGGCCTTTGTCCACGTCGCCCGCGAGGGCAGCTTCACCCGCGCGGCCGCCCAGCTGGGTGTCTCCCAGTCCGCGCTCAGCCATGCCATGCGCGGCCTCGAAGAGCGGCTCGGGGTGCGCCTGCTGACCCGGACCACCCGCAGCGTCTCCACCACCGAGGCTGGCGCCCGCCTGCTCGCCACGCTGGCACCACGCCTGGCCGAGATCGAGCACGAACTGGCCGCGTTGGCCGAGTACCGCGACCGCCCCGCCGGGACCATCCGCATCAATGCCACCGGCCACGCCGCTGAGTACTTGGCGTGGCCGCGGCTGGCCCCCCTGCTGCAGCGCTTCCCCGACCTGAAGATCGAATTGACCACCGACTACGGCCTGGCCGACATCGTCGCCGAGCGCTATGACATCGGCATCCGCCTCGGCGAGCGCCTGGCACGCGACATGATCGCCGTGCCCATCAGCCCCCCGCTGCCGGGGTGGGGGGGGGGGGGGCCCCCGGGGTATAAAAAGAAACCCCCCCCCCCCCCCCCCCCCCCACGACCTGGCCAGCCACAACTGCGTCACCCTGCGCCTGCCCACCCATGGCGGACTGATGCCATGGGACTTCGGCCAGGATGGCCACGAACTGAGCGTGCGCGTGAGCGGGCAGTGGACCTTCAACACGATGGGCATGACCCGCAGCGCGGCACTGGCCGGCAGCGGGCTGGCCTGGCTGCCGGAAGACCAGGTCCTGCCGATGCTGGACGATGGGCGCCTGCAATCGGTGCTGGACGACTGGTGCCCGCCGTTCGATGGCTACTACGCGTACTACCCCTCGCGCCACCACGTGACCCTGGCGATGCGCACGGTGCTCGATGCCCTGCGCGGGCCGATGATGGACCGATGAGTGCGGGCCCAAGGCCCGCACCCACCACGATCAGCCCTTGACCTGCGCCGCACGCTGGGCGTTGTAGCGCTCGCCGACGATCGACACTTCATCCAGCGCCTGCGCGATGCGCTGCCGTTCTTCGCTCGACAGCTGCAGGTCCACCGCTCCCAGGTTCTCTTCCAGGCGATGCACCTTGGTGGTACCCGGAATCGGCACGATCCAGTCCGCCTGCGCCAGCAGCCAGGCCAATGCCACCTGTGCCGGGGTGGCACCGCGGGCGGCGGCAATGGCGCCGATCCGGTCCACCAGCGCCTGGTTCGCCCGGCGCGCTTCGACTTCAAACCGCGGCACGGTGTTGCGGAAGTCGTCGGCCTCGAACGTGGTCTCTGCATTGATCGTACCGGTCAGGAAGCCCCGGCCCAGCGGACTGAATGGTACGAAGCCGATGCCCAGCTCCTGCAGGGTCGGCAGCAGTTCGCGCTCCGGCTCGCGCCACCACAGCGAGTACTCGCTCTGCACCGCAGCGACCGGCTGCACGGCATGTGCGCGGCGCACGGTGGCGGCACTCGCTTCGGAGAGCCCGAAGTGGCCGACCTTGCCTTCGGCAATCAGGTCGCGCACGGTACCGGCGACGTCCTCGATCGGCACGTTGGGATCGACACGGTGCTGGTAGAACAGATCGATGTGATCGGTACGCAGGCGCTTGAGGCTGGCTTCGGCCACGGCACGGATGTTCTCCGGGCGGCTGTCCAGCCCGGTATCGGCCTGGGCATTGCGGAAACCGAACTTGGTGGCGATCACCAGCCGGTCCCGATGCGGCGCCAGCGCCCTGCCCAGCAGTGCCTCGTTGGTGTACGGGCCATACACCTCGGCCGTGTCGAAGAAGGTGACCCCGCGCTCCACGGCTGCGTGCAGCAGCGCGACGCCCTGCTCCAGTTCCACGGGCTTGCCGTAGCTGTGGCTCAGGCCCATGCAGCCCAGGCCGAGGGCGGAAACCTTCAGGCCGCTGCGGCCGAGTTCACGTGTCTGCATTGTCATGCTCCAGAGGGGGAGCGCTGACGATACGCCTGCGGCCTCATCGGATTGAACCGGCTGCGCCGCAGTCGGTCATGACTGGATTTCATGAATCCGGCCGTCCCGGTGATCTTCCGCGGCGCCGGGCGACGCCCGGCTGCCGTCCTCTGCTGCTTCAGCGGATCTCGGAGATTTCCACGCCGTCCAGGCCCTGCGACAGGGTGCGCGCGTCACCGCCCTGGCTCAGCTTGATGCGCAGCCGCACTTCGTTCTGCGAATCGGCATACCGCAGCGCATCCTCGTAGCTGATCTCACCGGCCTGGTACAACTCGAACAGGCTCTGGTCGAAGGTCTTCATGCCCAACTGGACCGATTCCTTCATCACTTCCTTCAGCTTGTGGATCTCGCCGTCGCGGATGTAGTCCTGCACCAGCGGCGTGCCCAGCAGGATCTCCATCGCAACCTTGCGCGAGCGGCCATCCGGGGACGGCACCAGCTGCTGGGCGACCACGCCCTTGAGGTTCAGCGACAGGTCCATCAGCAGCTGGTTGCGGCGGTCTTCCGGGAAGAAGTTGATGATGCGGTCCATCGCCTGGTTGGCGTTGTTGGCATGCAGCGTCGCCAGCACCAGGTGGCCGGTCTCGGCGAAGGCGATGGCGTGGTCCATGCCTTCGCGGGTACGCACCTCACCAATCATGATCACGTCCGGCGCCTGGCGCAGCGTGTTCTTCAGCGCGGCCTCCCAGCTGTCGGTATCGATGCCCACTTCGCGCTGGGTGATGATGCAGCCCTCGTGCTTGTGCACGAACTCGATCGGATCCTCGATGGTGATGATGTGGCCGGTGGAATTCTGGTTGCGATAACCGATCATCGCTGCCAGCGACGTCGACTTGCCGGTACCGGTCGCACCGACGAACAGGATGATGCCGCGCTTGGTCATCGCCAGCGTCTTGATGATCGGCGGCAGGCTCAGTTCTTCCACGGTCGGGATGCGCGTCTCGATGCGACGCAGCACCATGCCCACCTGGTTGCGCTGATAGAAGCAGCTCACGCGGAAACGGCCGACACCGGACAGGCCGATGGCGAAGTTGCATTCGTGGGTCTTCTCGAACTCTTCGCGCTGTGCCGGCGTCATCACGTTCAGCACCAGGTCGCGGCTCTGCTGCGGCGTCAGGGGTGTCTGCGTGATCGGCGCGATCTTGCCATTGACCTTCATCGCCGGCGGCATGCCCGCGGTGATGAACAGGTCCGAGGCGCGCTGGTGCGCCATCAGCTTGAGGAAGGAGGTGAAATCGATGGTGGTGGCGGTGGTGTTCACGGCAGGCTCCCAGGAGGCATGTGCCAGGCTTCAGTCGATGGTCGGAACATCGCGGAGTCGCCGGCGCGGTCGCGCGCCGGGGCCCGCTTCTGCCTTGCCTTACTCGAACAGTCGCTTGTCCTTGGCGTACTCGCGCGCCTGGTTGCGGGTGATCAGGCTGCGCTTGACCAGGTCCTGCAGGTGCTGGTCGAGCGTCATCATGCCCTGCTGCTGACCGGTCTGGATCGCCGAGTACATCTGCGCCACCTTGTCTTCGCGGATCAGATTGCGGATGGCCGGCGTGCCCACCATGATCTCCCACGCTGCGGTACGGCCGCCGCCCACCTTCTTCAACAGTGCCTGCGAGATCACCGCGCGCAGCGACTCGGACAGCATCGAGCGCACCATCGGCTTCTCGCCGGCCGGGAACACGTCGATGATGCGGTCGATGGTCTTGGCCGCCGAACTGGTGTGCAGGGTGCCGAACACCAGGTGGCCGGTCTCCGCGGCGGTCAGTGCCAGGCGGATGGTTTCCAGGTCGCGCAGTTCGCCGACCAGGATGATGTCCGGGTCTTCTCGCAGTGCCGAGCGCAGTGCCTCGTTGAAGCCATGCGTATCACGGTGTACTTCGCGCTGGTTGATCAGGCACTTCTGCGAGGTGTGCACGAACTCGATCGGATCCTCGACAGTGAGGATGTGGCCGTATTCGCTCTTGTTGATGTAGTCGATCATCGCGGCCAGCGTGGTCGACTTGCCCGAACCGGTCGGGCCGGTCACCAGGATCAGGCCCTGCGGCTGCTGGATCAGTTCGCGGAAGATCGGCGGGCAGGCCAGATCCTCCAGCGTCAGAACCTCCGACGGAATGGTACGGAACACCGCGCCCGCACCCCGGTTCTGGTTGAACGCATTCACGCGGAAACGTGCCAGCGACGGGATCTCGAACGAGAAGTCCACTTCGAGGAATTCCTCGTAGTCGCGGCGCTGCTTGTCGGACATGATGTCGTACACCAGCGCATGGACCTGCTTGTGGTCCAGTGCCGGGATGTTGATGCGGCGAACGTCGCCGTCCACGCGGATCATCGGCGGCAGGCCTGCGGACAGGTGCAGGTCGGACGCTTTGTTCTTTACGGAAAACGCCAACAGCTCGGCGATATCCATGAGCGGCTACTCCCCAATAACGGCTTCGACTGGAAGGATCTTTCCCCGGGCGGCAGTATAGCCTCCTGATCGATTGGAACGCGTTACGTGGCCACTGCCCTGCCCCAGATCCTGAGCACCCTGCACGCTGCGGCGGAGGCCGCCGGACGTGCGCCGCCGCGCCTGCTGGCGGTCTCCAAGACCCAACCGGCCGAGGCCGTGGCCGCCCTTGCTGCACAGGGCCAGCGCGCCTTCGGCGAAAACTACGTGCAGGAGGCGCTGGCCAAGATGCAGGCGCTGCAGCACCTGGACCTGGAATGGCACCTGATCGGCCATCTGCAGTCCAACAAGGCCGAAGCGGTGGCCACGCATTTCGACTGGGTACAGAGCGTGGACCGTCCCAAGCTGGTGACTGCACTGGCCCGCCATCGACCGGCGGCGCGCGGAGCGCTGAACGTGCTGATCCAGGTCAACATCGATGATGAATCGAGCAAGCACGGCTGCTCGCCAGAGGACGTCCAGGCCCTGGCCGAGGCCATCGCCGCCGAGCCTGGCCTGCGGTTGCGGGGTCTGATGGCGATCCCGGCGCCGTGGCCGGAGGCGGAACGCCGCCGCGACGCATTCGTGCGCATGCGCACACTTTTCCAGACACTGGCCGACCGCTTCCCGCAGGTCGATACCCTTTCGATGGGCATGAGCAGCGACTACACCGAGGCCATCGCCGAAGGCGCCACCCTGGTGCGCATCGGCACCGCCCTGTTCGGCGCCCGTCCGCGGCCGGCCTGACATTCCGAGGAGACTTCCATGGCAGCAGATTCCATCACCTTCATCGGCGGCGGCAACATGGCGCGCAGCCTGATCGCCGGCCTGATCCGCCAGGGCGTGCCTGCCACGCGCATCCACGTGGCCGAGCCGGTCGCCGCCGTGCGCGATGCGCTTGCCAGCGACTTCGGCGTGCATACCCACGACAGCGCCAGCGCGGCCGCCGCGCAGGGCCAGACCTGGCTGCTGGCGGTCAAGCCACAGGTACTGCGCGACGTCTGCCAGTCGCTGCAGCCGCTGGCGCAGGACAACCGACCGCTGGTGGTCTCGATCGCCGCGGGCATCACCAGCACGCAGCTGCAGCGCTGGCTGGGCGGCACGTTGCCGGTGGTGCGCGCGATGCCCAACACGCCCGCGCTGCTCGGTGCCGGCGTCACCGGCCTGTACGCAACACCGGCAGTGGATGCACCGCAGCGGGCCCAGGCCGAGCACCTGCTGGCCAGTGCCGGACGCACGGTATGGATCGACAGCGAGCCGTTGATGGATTCGGTCACCGCTGTCTCCGGCAGCGGTCCGGCCTATGTGTTCCTGCTCGCCGAAGCGATGGAAGCGGCAGGCATCGCCCAGGGTCTGCCCGCCGACGCCGCACGCACGCTGGTGGTGCAGACGCTGCTGGGCGCCTCGCGCATGCTCGATGAAGCGGGCGAAAGTCCCACCGAGCTGCGCCGCCGCGTGACCTCGCCCAACGGCACCACCCAGGCTGCGATCGAAAGCTTCCAGGCCGGCGGCTTCGAGGCACTGGTGGATGCCGCGCTGCGCGCCGCACAGGTGCGCGGCCAGGCACTGTCAGCGGCAAACGACTGATTCCTTGGGGTCAGATCCCTTTGCCGGGGCAAAGGGATCTGACCCCATCTCCCCCGATGCTCATTGCCCCAACGTGGTCATGACGAAGTCGACGAAGCACTGCAGGCGCGGGCGCGGGCGACGGTCCGGCAGATAGATCAGGTGCATCGGCCGCGGCGCCGGCAGATGGTCGCGCAGCAGCGGTTTCAGCCGGCCTGCAGCGATCTCCGTGGCCAGCAGCGCCGTCGGTTGCAGAATCAGCCCGGCCCCCGCCACGGCGGCCTCGCGCAGCGCGAAGCCGTCATTGCTGGTGAGCCGCGCCTCCCAGTCCACATGCTCGCCACTGGCCAGCTGCCAACCGTGCCCGCCACGCCACGCCAGGTGGCTCAGACAATCGTGCCCCTGCAGATCCGCGGGCGTCCGCGGCGTGCCTCGACGGCGAAGGTACGACGGCGCTGCGCACAGGCTCATCGCATAGGGAGGCAGCGAACGCGCCACGATGTCCGCCGAGGGCAGCGGACCGACCCGGATCGCCGCGTCGAAGCCGTCTTCGATCAGGTCCACCCGCCGATTGCTCAGATCCAGTTCGATGTTCAGCAGCGGCTGTGCACGCAGCAGTTCGGCCAACCGGGGCGCCAGCACGCAGCTGCCCCAGGTGGTGGGAGCACTGACCCGCAACACACCGCGCGGCTGCAGCTGCAGGCCGGCCACGTCCGCCTCGGCCTGCTGCACCTGTTCCAGCACCTGCCGGCAACCGGCCAGATAGGCGCTACCCGCTTCGGTCAGGCGCTGCCGCCGCGTGTTCCGCTGCAACAGCGCGGTGCCGAGGTGGCTTTCCAGCTGCTGGATGTACTTGCCCACCATCACCGCAGACACCTGCAGGTGCTCGGCGGCAGCGGCGAAACTCCCGCGCTCGGCCACGGCGACGAAGGCCTGCATGCAGCGCAGCATGTCCATTGCTAAGTCCTGATTAGTAATCAGCGAATCATACGCGGCTTACCAAACCGCGTCGTCACGGCGCAGACTGCGCTTCGTCTCCCCAAGCAAGGAACCGTCATGAAGATTCTTCTCGTGGGCGCCACCGGCACGCTCGGCCAGGCCGTAGCGCGCCAGCTCGGCCAGCAGCACCAGATCCTGGACGCAGGGCGCAGCAGCGGCACGCTGCGCGTCGATCTGACCGACGATGCCAGCGTCAACGAACTGTTTGCCCGCACCGGCGCGGTCGATGCGGTGATTTCCACAACAGGCAAACTGCATTTTGGTCCCCTGCGTGACATGACGCCCGAACGGTTCAACGTCGGCCTGCAGGACAAGCTGCTCGGGCAGGTACGGCTGGCACTGGCCGCCCAGCATCACCTCACCGCCGGTGGCTCGATCACCCTGACCAGCGGCATCGTCAGCGCCCAGCCGATCCGCGACGGCGTCAATGCAACCTCGGTGAACGCCGCGCTGGAAGGATTCGTGCGCGCAGCGGCCCTGGAGCTGCTGCCCCGCGGGCTGCGCATCAATGTCGTCAGCCCGAATGTGCTGGTCGAATCAATGGATGCCTACGCGCCCTACTTCCCCGGCTTTGAAGCGGTGACCGCCCAGCGCGCGGCACTGGCGTACCAGCGCGCGGTGGAAGGCATCCTGAGCGGTGAAACGATCACCGTCTGGTGATGCATGATCCAGCCTGGCGTGCCCTCCGATGTGCCGGGGCCTCAGCCCCAGCGCATCGGACCGTCACCCCGTTCCCCGAGGACATCCTCGGGGTTGGCCAGCCGGCAGCGCTTCAGTGACAGGCAGCCGCAACCGATGCACCCGGTCAGCTCGTCACGCAGCAGCTGCAGCATGTGGATGCGCTCATCCAGCTCGGTCCGCCAGCGTGCAGACAGCGTGGCCCAGTCGGCCTTGGTCGGTGCCCTGCCCTGCGGCAGGCTTTCGAAAGCACGCGCCACCGCCTCCAGCGGCATGCCCACGCGCTGTGCAACGCGTATCACCGCCAGCCGGCGCAGCACGTCGCGGCTGAAGCGGCGCTGGTTGCCCGAGGTGCGCAGGCTGCTGATCAGGCCCTTGCGCTCATAGAAGTGCAGAGCGGATACGGCCACGCCGCTGCGCTGCGACACCTCACCCACACTCAGTTCCTGCGACACCATTGCTTGACCTCAACTATAGTTCAGGTGTCATGCTGCGGTCTTCGCCGCCGGATGACAAGCGCGGCCTCCCAGACTTTCCGCATGACCCCGACTCCATCTGCTGCCGACGCCGCCCCTCCTGCCGAAACCTCCATCCTCTCCGCGCGCTATCGTGCGACCACCCTCGGCATGGTCGCCCTGGTTTCGCTGCACGCCTTCGAAGCGCTGGCGGTGGCCGCAGCCATGCCCACCGTCGCCGCCGCGCTTGACGGGCTTCGCCTGTACGCGCTGGCCTTCGGCGGAACCCTCGCCACCAGCGTCATCGGCATGACACTCGCTGGCCTCTGGGCCGACCGGCACGGGCCCGCGCGGCCGCTGTGGTGGGGCTTGGCGTGCTTCGTACTGGGCCTGCTGCTGGCCGGCCTGGCCACGCACATGGGGATACTGGTGGCCGGGCGGCTGCTGCAGGGCCTGGGCGCGGGCGCGATCTCGGTCTCGCTGTATGTGATGGTCGGCCGTACCTACCCCGAATCGCTGCGGCCGAAGGTGTTCGCAGCATTCTCCGCTGGCTGGGTGGTGCCGTCGATGATCGGCCCGGCTGCGAGCGGGCTCATCGTGCAGCACCTGGGCTGGCGGTGGGTGTTCCTGGCCGTGCCGCTGCTGGCGCTACCCGCTGCATTGCTGCTGCGACCTGCACTGTCACGCCTGCAGCCCTCGCCTGCGGGCGACAGCGGCAATCGCAGCCGGGTGGTGCGCTGGGCCAGCGGCGCGTCGCTGGCAGCGCTGCTGCTGTATCTCGGCGGGCAGCAGCAAGGGATGGCGGCAGTGCTGTGCATCGCTGTGGCGATGCTTGCGCTGCTGTTCTGCGTGCAGCGGCTGCTGCCCGCCGGCACCTTGCGCGTGCATCGCGGCCTGCCCAGTGTGATCGCCCTGCGCGGCATCGCCGCTGCGGCATTCTTCGCCTGCGAGGCCTACCTGCCACTGCTGCTGCAGCGCGAGCGCGGGCTGTCACCCAGCGGGGCCGGCGCGGTGTTGAGCCTGGGGGCATTGGGCTGGTTCGCCGGGTCGTGGCTGCAGGGCCACCAGCGCAATGGCTGGTCACGCCAGCAGCTGCTGCGCGCGGGAACGCCGCTGATGGCGATCGGTATCGCGGCCACGCTGGTGGTGCTGTTCCGCACGGTACCGCTGCCGGTGGCTCTGATCGGCTGGACGCTCACCGGCTTCGGCATGGGCATGATCTACGCCAGTCTTTCGGTACTGACCCTGTCCCTTTCGGCACCGCACGAACAGGGAGCCAACACCTCGGCGCTGCAGTTGAGCGAGGCGCTGGCGGTCACCACCGCACTGGCCGCCTCCGGCGCGCTGTTTGCCCTGTTCGTGGACGACAGGCCACACACCGGCTACGTACTGTGCCTGGCGATCACCCTGGGCCTGGCTCTGCTGTCCACGCTGATTGCACGCCGGGTGTAACGCCACCGGTTGATTCGGCCGGGCGTGGCCCGGCGATCAGTGCAGTCATGGCGTGGCCGCCGCGTCCACGTCATCGATGTCCCGGTGCAGGATGCGGCGCACCTCCAGCACGGCCTGCGGCGATTCCTGCACGCTGTGTCCGGAGATGATGACCTTCTCCGACAGCGCCCCCGGCAGGTGCGCGCTCCAATACGGCACCAGCCCATCGTCGGATTCCTCCAGCGGCAGTTCCGGTTTGCGCTGGGCGATGATCGAGTGGTACTTCAGGCCCGCTTCGATCGGCAGCTGTGCGGCCGCCTTCACGAACGGATCGCTGGCCTTGAGGTTGTCGATGCTGTTGGGAATCTTCGGCTTGGCGGTGCCGTCAACCTGCTGCTCGGCCTGCGCCAGCGCCAGGAACACATCCTCGAATTTGCCCAGGATGGTCAGCGGCAGGCGCACCAGGCGGCCGATCAGGCGGCCAACCCTGTTGCCGGCGATGTCGGTGCCCTGATGCGGGGCGGCGATGAAGATCGCCCGTTCCACATTCGGCTGCGCCTTGAAGTGCAGCAGCGGTCCCAGCTTGTTCTGCACCCGCTTCAGTCGTTCACCCTTCAGGTCATAGTTGGCCAGCAGGTCGTTCCACAGCACATCGCCCGAGTCGCTCACCAGCAGGCGGGCCAACACGCCGCCCATGCTGTGACCGATGTAGACCATGTCCTTCGATGCACGCGTGCTGCCATCCGGGTCGAAATGCTTCAGCGTATCGTTGAATGCAGTGGCGATCTCATAGCGGTTCAGCGCGATCGGCGCGTTGGTCGGGTAATACACCTGCCACACCTGGAACTGCCGGCGCAGCTCGGGATCGCCCATGATCTCGTTGGCCAGGTTCACCCACGCTTCCGGGCTGCTGGCCAGGCCATGCAGCATGAAGATGATGCGGCGGTTCGGATCCCACGGCTGCATCAGGTAGATGTGCGGCTCACCGATACCCTCGCTCATGCCGAACAGCGTGCGCAGCGATTGCCGGGCGAAGCCACTCTGCGCCAGCCACAGGCCGTAGGCGGCAGTGAAGTTGCCGGCCAGCGGCACCTGCTCGCCGTGCAGGGTGATGCGCTCGGTCGCTTCGGGCGAATAGGCGTCCAGCTCGACCCGGCGGGTACGCATCACGTCCTCCAGCGTGCTGCCCTCGAAGCGCAGCAGCGCGGTGACGTTGATCGAGGACATCTCGCTGAACTCCGGCACCGCATCATCATGGCGATGGCGGCGGCCACGACGCGCATCGCTGTCGTCGTCCTGCACGCCGTCCGCCTTCGGGCCATCTGCGGAGACCGCCGGAGCAACCAGCTTCGGCGGGTCCATCACCATCACCAGCTCCGCACCGAAACCGTCGCGTCGATAGGTACTGCGCAGGCCGACGAAGCTGACCGTGCCAGCGGGTACCAGCTGCGCCGGAATGCTCTTCAGGTCCAGCTGCTGGTAGTTGGAGGCCAGCGACCAGCTGCCGACCGTGATCGGCTTCGTATAGTCCTCGCCGGCGAGCGCGGCGGCGCGCGCCCGCACGAACAGAACCACCGCGGCCTTCTCGGCTGCATAGTTGTAGTAGTCGCGCACCTGCGTCTGCCGGTCCTCGAACGCCCGATCGGACGGCGAACGGCCGCTGTAGAACAGGTAGGCGTAGGCATAGCGCGCCGCTTCCAGCCATGCGTCCAGTGCGGCATCGCTCATCGGTGGATCGCCCGCCGCCGTCTTCTTCGGGGTCAGCGCCAGCGCTGCCTTCACCCACAGCTCCGACAAGGCGGACAGCCGCT
Source organism: Stenotrophomonas sp. STEN009 (assembly GCF_056760395.1). Classification (NCBI taxonomy): domain Bacteria; kingdom Pseudomonadati; phylum Pseudomonadota; class Gammaproteobacteria; order Lysobacterales; family Lysobacteraceae; genus Stenotrophomonas; species Stenotrophomonas sp. STEN009. Next base: position 149,100 of record NZ_JBRRES010000001.1, read on the forward strand.
GTTCGACGTTGAGATCGTCGGTCATCAACAGCGTGCTGCGACAGACCACGAAGTCCTTCTCGCACTGCGACTCATCCAGCCCGGCTGCACTCAGCGTTTCCCGGGCCGCCGGGCTGAGCTTGCCGGTGTTGAGCACATCGGCACGCTTGTTGACCAGCGAGTCACTGGATTTCACCTGCTTGACGGTGACCATCGCGCAGCCGCTGCCGGCCAGCAGCATGAAGATCGCCAGCGACGCCGGCAGCACGCGCTGCCAGCGGGAAAGTATGGACATGAGCATCACTGCGGGTCCTGCTCGGTGCCGGGCACGCCCTGGCGGATCACGGTGGAAAAGTTGCCGCCGTCACCCAGGTCCAGCGCGCGCTGGGTGATCCGGCCCTTGGCATGCAGCACTGCGTACGGCACCCCCGGCGTCAATGCCCCGACCTCCTGCGCGTACTCGGCCAGATAGCCGGACAGCAGCAGGCGGTAGTCCAGCGGCAGCCGCGGCGCGATATGCCTGGCCAGATCGAAGACGATGGTGGTGCAGTTGCTGGTCAGCGTGTTGTAGAAGCCGGGCTTTGCATCCAGCTCGCGTGCCTGCGCGATGTAGGCGGCGAACAGTTCCTTCAACTGTGCGCGGTCCATGCCATGCAGGCGGTACAGATAGACATCCTCGCCACGCGCGTTGGTACGCGTGCGGATGATGTCGGTCTCTTCGGAGGCCACCAGGGTCATCTCGAACTTGCGGAAGAATCCCCCCAGTGCCGAGAACGATTCCCCGCGTTCCTTGCGGATCTCCAGCGAGAACACGACATGGCGGCCATCGTCGAAGCCGAACGAGATCAGCGTGTGGGCGATCGCCGGCCCCATCCAGTACGAAAGCACCAGGTCGGCCGAACGCAGCTGGTCCAGGTCGTACGTGCGGCGCACCCAGCGCGCGTCATAGTCGGTTTCGCTGCGCCAGGTGAAATCGCGCACGTTGTCCAGCACCACATGCCGCCCATCGAAGGAGACCACGTGCAGGCGTTGCGCTACGTCATCGGCCCAGACGCGATCCTGGCGCGGGGTCAGCAGCATCCACCACCCCAGCGCCAGGGCCAGCGCCACGCCGAAGGCCATGCCGAGCCGTCGCGTGCCATGGCCACGGGCAACCCGCCAGGACGCCCACAGGGCGGACAGCACCCACAGTACCGCCACGGCCGACGCCAGCCAGCCCGGCCCCGGCAGCTGATAGAGCAGCAGGCCAGCCACCCACAGTGCCAGCAGTGCCATCACACTTCCTGTCATCCAACGTCCTGCGGCTTTCACTGGCGTCCTGTCGTGGTCCCGGGGGCGCATAGTTAGCCACAAGCGGGTTCGCCCTGGCATCTACGGCCCGTTCAGGCTGCTGGGTGCACCGTCTGCAACGCGGTTTTCCACATACCGTTCCCTCTTCCAGGAGCATCGATGGGCATTACCTCCGTGGCCGGTGTTGCGGTCCAACCCCAGCACAGCGCCCGCTGTCATTGCGGTACGGTCGAACTGCTGCTGGACCTGCCGGACGGCATCGTCGACCCGCGCCGCTGCGACTGTTCGATGTGCCGCCGCCGCGGCGCCATCGCCGCCAGCGTCGCCCTCGCAGGGCTGCAGGTGGTACGAGGGCGGGACCATCTGCGGCTGTACCAGTTCAACACGCATGTGGCCGAGCACTACTTCTGCGATGTGTGCGGCATCTACACCCACCACCGTCGGCGTTCCAACCCCGACCAGTACGGCTACAACGTCGCCTGCCTGGAGGGCATCGATCCCTTCGCGCTGGGCGTGATTCCGGTCAGCGATGGCGTGAACCATCCGGCCGACCGCCCGGCCTAGTGCCGGGTACGGCGTGTCGGCGCGGTGACCTTCTGCCAGGGCGCCATGCCGCTGCGGCCGGCTCGCGCGGGGCGTTTGCGCCAGGGCCGGCGTGGCGCGGACTCTGCTTGAACGGGGCGCGGCGGAGGCGCGGGCCGGCGTGCAGTCCAGAGATGATCAAGCAGCCACATGGTCGGTCTCCGTGGGGGCGGGGACGATCAAGCGTGGACGCTGGCCTGCATAGCCGGCGTGAGGCATCGACGACACCACGATGACAGGCGGCGAAGCCCTGCGCGCGCACCACGCCGCAGCCGCATCGCGGACTGGGCGGCACCTCTTGACGCCTGCGCTACAGTGACAATTCCCCTCCTGCTGCAGGTCGCCTCCGGATGCCTTCGTTCTCCGATCCCCAGGCTGCGGCCCGCTATCACGAGGGACCGCTGCGGCAGGTACCTGGATTCCTCGGTCTGCAACAGATGGCCCACCTGCTGCTGGCCGAGCACGTGCCCGAGCACGGCCACGTGCTGGTGCTCGGCGCCGGTGGCGGCCTCGAGCTGAAGGCCTTCGCTGACGCCCACCCGTACTGGCGCATGCTCGGAGTCGATCCGGCCGGCCCGATGCTGGCGCTGGCCCGCGAAACGCTCGGCACACGGATGAACCACGTGGAGCTGCTGGAGGGCTACATCGAGGATGCCCCGGCCACGATCTTCGATGGCGCCAGCTGCCTGCTGACCCTGCACTTCCTCGATATCGACCAGCGCCGGCATACCCTGCGCGAACTGCGCAGGCGGCTGCGTCCGGGTGCGCCATTGGTGGTGGCCCACCACAGCGTCCCGCAGGAGCCGGAGGCGAAGCTGCGCTGGTTGAGGCGCTATGCGGCCTTCGGCGAGGCTTCCGGCATTGCCCGTGCGGATGCACAGCGCGCGATCACCGCCATCGCCGAGCGCCTGCCGCTGCTGTCACCGGAACAGGAGGTGGAGGTGCTGCAGGAGGCAGGCTTCAAGGACATCGAGCTGTTCTACGCCGGATTCACCTTCAAGGGCTGGGTCGCCTACGCGGCCTGATGAACCTGCAGAGCCGGCGCTCGCCCGGCCAAGCCCCGCACCTCGCACTTTTCCAGGGCCGCCCGGGAGAAGGGGCTCCCGTGCGTCGACCCGGAATGCACGTTATTGCATGTTCATGCACAAATATGCACACTTATCCCATGAACGCCGATTCCAGCCCCCTCCCCGCCGAACGTACCCGGCAGATCCTCGAGGAACTGCGCCAGCAGGGCCGCGTGATCGCCGCGGAACTGGCGCGTCGTTATGCGGTTTCCGAAGATTCGATCCGCCGCGACCTGCGTGAACTGGCCGCCCAAGGCCTGTGCCAGCGCGTGTACGGCGGCGCCGTGCTGCCGCCGCCGAAGGAGCGCCCGCTGCGCGAGCGCCTGACCCGCGATCGTGGCGACAAGGCCGAACTGGCCGCGCGCGTCTGTGCCCTGCTGCAACCTGGGCAGGTGGTGCTGCTCGATGCCGGTTCGACCAACCTGGCCATCGCCCAGCAGTTGCCGCCCGAACTGGCACTGACGGTGATTACCAACGCGCCGCAGATCGCCACCGCCGCCAGCGTGCATGAAGGCACTTCCGTGCAGCTGATCGGCGGCCGCCTGGCCAGCGGCGGCGGGGCGGTCGGTGCTGAAGCACTGGCCCAGGTGCAGCGCCTGCGCGCCGACGTGTACCTGCCCGGCCCGTGCGCGGTGGACGGCGACACTGGTGTGTGGGCGATGGATGCCGAAGAAGCCACCTTGAAGCGCGCCATGGTGGCCTGCAGCAGCCGCGTCATTGTCGCCGCCACCACCGAAAAACTCGGTGCCCGTGGCCACTGGCAGATCGCCGGCCTCGACGAGATCGACGACCTGGTGCTGACCACATCAGCCCCGCCCGCACTGGCAGCCCGCTTCCTCGCTGCCTGTATTGCGGTGCACCCCACCCCGCCCTGACCGAACCGCCCATGTCCGTTGCCTACCGCGCGCGTGCCGAACAGCACGCGACCCGCGCTGCATTCTTCATTCCCGGTTTCGCCACGGCACTGTGGGCGACGCTGGTACCGTTCGCCAAGGCACGCGCGGACCTCAACGACGCCACGCTCGGCCTGGTGCTGCTCTGCCTGGGTGCCGGTTCGCTGCTGGCGATGCCAGTGGCGGGCGTTCTGGCCGCGCGGCTGGGCTGCCGCCGGGTGATGGTGACCAGTACGCTGTTGATCTGCCTCACCGTGCCGGGCCTGACCCTGGCCGGTTCAGCGTGGCTGCTGGGCCTGGTGCTGTTCGTGTTCGGTGCCGCGGTAGGCGCGATGGACTGCACGATGAACGTGCAGGCCGTGGTGGTCGAGCGCGAAGCGCGGCGTGTGATGATGTCCGGCTTCCACGCCTTCTTCAGCATCGGCGGCTTCCTGGGCGCGGCGATGATGACCGTGCTGCTGTCCCTGCAGCTGCCACCGCTGGCGTCGGTGCTGATCGGCGTGGGCGTGGTGCTGCTGGCGATGCTGCTGTCGGCGTCGTACTGGCACCACGAGCGCATGCCGCAGGACACGCCGATGCTGGCCATGCCGCATGGCATCGTGCTGTTCATCGGCGTGCTGGCCTTCGTCGCGTTTCTCGGCGAAGGCGCGATGCTGGACTGGAGCGCGGTCTTTCTCAGTGACGTGCGCAGCGTCGATGCGCGCATGGCTGGCATCGGCTATGTGATCTTCACCCTGACCATGACCGTGGCCCGCCTGCTCGGCGATGCACTGGTGGCGCGGGTGGGACGCGAACGCGCCATCGTGTTCGGTGGCCTGCTCGCGGCCAGTGGCGTGCTGGTGCTGACGCTTGTCACGCCCTGGCAGGTCTCACTGGCCGGTTATGTGCTGGTCGGCCTCGGCTGCGCCAACATCGCGCCGGCGCTGTTCTCGCTGGCCGGCCACCAGACCCGCATGCCCGGCGCGCTGGCGATCACCGCCGTGTCCACGCTGGGCTTTGCCGGCATTCTCGCCGGCCCGGCACTCATCGGCTTCGCCGCCAATCATTTCGGCCTGATCGCTGCATTCATCGGTGTGGCCATCGCGCTGCTGCTGGTGGCGGTGTCCACGCGCTGGCTGCGGGTGTAGCGCGCGGCATCAACGGCGCCGACGCCGGACCTTCATCCGCAATCGTCGATAACCGATCACCGTAGCCGTCCCGCACAGCGCGGTGCCGGCGGTGCTCAACAGCAGCAGCACGCCCAGCCGGGCCGTCTCCTGCCGCAGCATTGCCGGCAGGTCCCAGCTGTGCAGGAAGTAGAACAGCCAGCGCCCGACGCGCTCACGATGCCCCAGGGTCAGCAGTGGATCGCCGCTGGCCAGATCGAAGTAGACGCGCGTCGCCTCGGCATCACCGAAGTCCGCCACCGCCACCGGGAAGCGGCGCACCGCCGCGCCGTTCATCGCCTCCGGCGCACGTGGATAGAAATAGGCATCCGCTGCATGCAGCAGCGCGAACCGATGCATCGGCGCGGCAGACATCGCCTGCGCCTTCTGCTGCAGCCATGCCACCGGCAGCAGCTGCATCATCCGGAGATGCCCTTCGTCTGCGGATACGATGCGCGTATCGCCCTGCCCGTCCAGCAGCAGCGCGAACAGCTCACCGCCGATGCGCCGCCACTGGATCTCCACCGGCATGAACAGCCCACCATGGGCCGCAGCCAGCAGCGCTGCCGGTTCGCCCAGTGGGCCATTCACTGCCACCGCACCGCCGCGATACTGCGACGTGTCGATCGCCGCGCGCGTACTGCTGAACACGCCCAGCGGATTCATCGACATCAGCCCGCTGAAGATCCAGGTGAACACGAACGCGGCAGCCATCAGACCGATCAGATGATGCCAGCGCATCCACGGCTCGACGTACGGCGTCTTCGCACCGGAACGATAGTGGCCAGCGAAGCGCCAGCGCCACACCCCCACCACGATGCCGCTCACCGCCGCCACCGTGCACAGTGCTGACAGCACGATCACCACCCACGTCCACACCGGGTCCACCGACTGCATGCGCAGGAAGTACAGCCAGTGCAGCCAAGCGCCCACATAGTTCCAGCGCTGCTGCACATGCGGTGCATCCAGCACCACCTCGCCGGTGCGCGAAGACACATACAGGTCACCCGGCCGCGCACCGCCCACCTCGACCCGGTACAGCGGCCGATGCGCATCCAGCGCACGCGAATGCGTCCAGCGGTCCTCATCCACGCGCATCGCACCCACGAATGCCGGGCCGCCGGCAAACTGCGCCGCCGAAGCTTCGGCGCGCTGTGCCGATACCGGCATCAGGACCTGCCCGGTACGCGCCGACCAGGCTCCCACGTGGCTGCCACTACGCACCACATAGGCGGGCTCGCCGCGCAGCGTGGTCAGCGCCACGCTTTCCGGCTCAGCCTGCACGGCCGCTGGCAACGCCGACAGTCCCAGCAGCCCATGCGCGTCTCCCAGCACCGGCAACGCCGCCAGCCGCTCGCCGGGCGTCAGCTTCGGGTAGCCGACGAACAGCAGCACCATGCCGCTGACAAACCACAGCAGCATCAGCAGGCATCCGCCGATGCCCAGCCAGCGGTGCACCAAGTAGGTCCAGCGCTTGGCGGTGGATCGCAGCGACATGGTGTGCGTCCTCAGAAGCGATGGTCGAGCGTGAACTCGACGCGGCGGTCCGCACCCAGCAGCCACTGCGTGCTGGTGTAATACGCCGTCGCGTAGTACGCCTTGTCGAACACGTTGAACAGGCGCGCGCTCACCCGCGTGCGCGGTGCCGCCTGCCAGGTCAGCGCCAGATCGGTGGTGCTGTAGCCCGGCAGCTCCAGGGTGTTGGCGTTGTCGGCGTAGCGCTTGCCGACGTAACGCGCACCGCCGGCCACGGTCCAGTCCGGCAGGAACTGCCAGCTCAGCCACACATTGGCCAACCGCTCGGCCACGTTCGGCGGCACGTTGCCATCGCGCGAGACCAGCACGGCCGGCGAACCGGTGGTTTCCAGGAAATCCTCGAACTCGGCCTTCAGTACCGTCGCGTTGGCATCGAGCGTCCACTGCGGCGCGAAATTCCAGTTCAAGGACGCCTCGATTCCGCGCGAGGTCTGCGCGCCCACCTGCACCCGACGATCCGGCAGCAGCGGATCACGGCTGAGCAGCCCGGTCTTGCGGATCCGGTACGCCGCCAGCGTCCACTCGCCACCGTCGAAGGCCTGCTTCAGGCCGACTTCGACCTGACGCCCCTTGGCCAGGTCGAAGGCACCGTTGGCCGGGCTGATCATCAACAGGCCGCTGACCGGGTCGGCCGCCTGCGAATACTGCGCGTACAGGCTCAGCGTCGGCTGCAGCGCGAATACCGTACCTGCTCGCCAGCCGGTGCTGCTGTAGGTCTTCGAGAATGCCTTCTGGCCGCTGATCAGATCGGTACGATCGATGCGCGCGCGGTCGTGGCGTAGCCCGCCCAGTACCGACCAGCGCTCGTTCAGGGCCAGCCGGTCTTCCACGAACAGAGCGTACTGCTCGGCACTGTTGCGGTAGCGCGGCAGGTTCGGCGCATCGCTGGCAAACTGCCCCGGCACCGGATGGAACGGATCGACCGGGCCGGAGCTGCCGGCATAGGTGTTGTTGGTGTGCTTGAAGTGCGCGCGGTTGGCATCCATCCCCAGCGCGAAACTGTTGGCAAGACCACCCACCTCACCCGGCACGCGCAGCGTCGAGGTCAGCCCGGTCTGGTCCTGGTTATGGGTGATCTGGGTATTGCCGGAACGATCGATCAGCCCGGTGCGTGGGTTGTAGACATAGGCCTCGGCGTTGCGCCAATCGCGCTGGCTGTCGATCTGGTAGACGCGGGTACGCCACTCCACCTTCGCGTTCGGCGTCCACAGCGCATCGAGCTGCGTCCAGCGGTCACGGAATCGGATGTCACTGTCTTCCACGTTGTAGTTGCGGTGGCGCAGTGCGTCCCACTGTCGGCCATCCAGCAGCGGCGTGCCGAAGTAGCGCATCGGCTGCTGGTAGCCCTGCCCATGGGTGAGCGTCAGCTGCAGGTCGGTACGCGGCTGCCACAGCAATGCCCCGGAGAAAGTCGCGTCACTGTTGCGACCACGGTCCACCCAGCCGCCGCTGTAGTTGCCGCTCACATCCAGCCGGTAGGCCAGCTCGGGCGTCAGCGCGCCACCGCTGCCGAAGCCCAGGCGCGCGATGTCCTCGCTGCCCACCGTCACACTGATCTCGTTCTCGACGGTCCCACGCGAAGGCTTCTTCGGCACGATGTTGATCACACCGCCGATCGCACCGTCGCCGTGGATCACCGAGGCCGGCCCGCGCAGCACTTCGATGCGCTCGATAGACCAGGTATCGAACGGGAACGTGATGCCGACGCCCCCGTACTGGCGCAGCCCGTCGTACAGGCGCATCACCGACGCCCCATCGGTGAAACCCCGGCTGGACAGTGCGCTGAGGCCATTGCCCGGATGCGGCATCGCGCTGATCGCACCCGCGCGGCTGATCGCATCGTTGAGGTTGGAGTCACCGCGCTGCTCCAGCTGGTCGCGGTCGATCACAGTGAGCGCCGCAGGTGTCTGCAGCACGTTCAGGCCCAGCGCGGAACCTGCGCCGGGGGTGGCCGACAGCGCACCGTGCCGGGTATCGACTACGCGTACGGTGTCCAGGGTGGTCGGGCCCGCCGCTTCGGCACGGGCAGGTGCAACAGGCAGGGCGCAGGCGCACAGCGCCGGCAGCGTCGCCCAACGCAGGGCAACGCGCTTCGGATGTCTTTTCATTTTTTCACGGCATGCAATGCCACCCCGCACTGCGGGGCAGCAGGAAGGAAAGCGCACGCGGTAGCGCCAGGCCATGCCTGGCGGCTTCCATCAGAGGGAATGCACGGCCGCGTGCGCGGCTCAGCCCGCCAATGCCGCCGGTGGTCCCCGCGCCCCGAGGGTTCCCGCCAGGCGCGCGGGCACTGCCAGCACAGCGCCCAGCCGCGCCCGGCAGACCGGCGCCAAGGGCACCAGCAGCAGGAACGCCGCCACCAGCAGGGTGATCAGCCGCGCCGCGATCAGGCAGTAATCGCAATCCACGCCCATTTCATGGTCGGCGTGTGGATCGGCGGGCGGATTCTTCGCGGCCTCATCGTGCGGCGTCGCCATCGCATGATGGTCGTGATGGCCTTCCATCGTGTGCTGCGCATGCAGCGAATGATCCATCGCCGCCACCGGCGCCGCCGCTGCCACGCGGCCATGCGCCACCCAGCGGCTCACCAGCGGGGCAAGCAGCACCAGCAGCAGGGCGAGCCATGCCAGGGCCTGGAACCGGCGGTGGAATCGGGGGCGGTGCACCCGGGCATTCTACGGCGCGGCGCCGCAACCTTGGACCACGTTCAGGGTTTTGCCCCTGCGACAGGGTGACGCAGGCGCCTCACGTCGCGTACTGGGCAACGCCATGCCCGAACGACCAGTTCTCCTTCTTCACTTCCACCAGATTGATGAACACGTCCTCGCGGCGGATGCCCACTGCCGCATGCAGGCCGTCAGCGATGCCCGCGTACAGCGCCTTCTTCTGCTCCAGGGTGCGGCCCTCGTTCCAGGTGATCTGGATGCAGATGAAATCGTCGGAGCGCTGCACACCCAGGTAGCTGGGGTCGTAGACCAGGGTGGCGGCGTCGTGCTCCTGGAAGATCTGGAAGCGGTCGTTCTCGGGCACGCCGACAGCGCGCATAGCCTGGTAGATGGCCTCGCCGACGCGCTGCAGGTAGTCGGCGGATTGGCCTTTGCGGAGATCGATGCGGGCGAGCGGCATGGTGGGGCTCCCGGGTGGAGGGTTGGGAGACGATGCGCCGGGCTGCTGGATTTCTGTGTGAAATGTCGCGCGAACGCGCGTCCCGTTTAGAGCCCTGCAATTTCTTCCCCCAGGAGGGCGCACTTCTCAGCTTCCCTGCCGCTCCGCGTTCGTTCTCTGATTACGAGGGTGCATGTCGCTTCTCGCAGGTTTCTGAACTCATCAACGCAGCGTCGCGCAGACCACGTCCCTGCCCTCATTGGCTGAATCCCGCGACCCCAAATTTCTGGAAAGCTCTTGTTTCTCCAGCAGAAACGGGAGAAGCGATCACAATCAGCAGCTGCATGGAGTGCCATAAGTGACAGCATGATGGCTGCAAATGCTTGATGGATGTCGTTGCCGGATTGCAGGCTGGGCACCGACCAACAGGTTCGATATCTCAACGTGAGACGACACTGGATTGTCGTTGGTGACACGACCAGCAGCAGCGGACGCGTCATCAACGGCTCACCCTGCACAGACATCGAGGGCCGCGCCGTCGCACGTGAAGGCGACAGCGCCACCTGCCCGCTGCATCAGGGGGTCTTCCCGATCATCGAAGGCGAGCCCACCCTTATCATCGACGGTCACCCCGTCGCGCTCCACGGGCACCGTCTCGCATGCGGCTGCCAGCTTGTTTCCACCCAACAGCGCCTGGTGTACGTCAGCGAAGGGCCTTGTACTGCCGCACCCTCAACGATTGATGTCTCGACAGACTCCTCTCCCGGAGCGGCCATCTGCCTGGAGTGCCTGCTCACTGCAGGCACCAGCGGCGCTCCGCTTCTGGTGCGCTCGTGATGGCGTGGACAGCATTCGCTTTGGTGGACTGCGCCGCCGCCCCTGAACGAGAGGGCGAACTCCGCCATTACACTCAGCAGGACGCACTGCTCCACCGCTCGCTGTTCACAGGACAGCCCGAGAGCGATCTCGTCCAAGCTTCTCCCTGGCTGATCGAGTTACCTTGGGGAGCGATCCAGAGACCTGTACATCACTGGCTGACCTGCCTCGGTCGTCAGTCTTCGGGCGTCACGATACTGGCTTCAGCGACAGCCTTCGATCCATTGTTTCAACATCTGCAGACGAAACTGGACATCTCGCTGCCGGACGGGTCGTTGGCATTGATGCGCTACTACGACCCCAGAGCCTTCCTCCGATACTGCGATGTCCTCACTCCCCGACAACAGCTGGACCTGCTCGGTCCGGTACTGGAGTGGCAGGTCACGTTGAACAGTCAGGACTGGACTCTGGTCCGAGCCGATCTCGAAAGGCCAGGTGCATGCGATGCTGACACTCAGCGCTGAACAGTATGCGAGGCTTTGCCTCCCGGATCCAGCAACGTTCGTCGTCCCGCTTTCGCGCGAAACCAGAAGACACTTTCCTGTCGAGACCGCCCAACGAAGCGACGAGGAACTCGTCGAGGATGTCCGTGCAAGTTACCGGCACGCTATGACATCCCTGCACATCACGCATCTACCGACGCTGGTGCGCTGGGTGAAAGCCGATGTGGCCTGGGCCCGCGGGTTGCGCGACCAGGCAGTCACCCGGGTCTGGTTCAACGAGACCGCCCATCCCAATGCCACGGCAGCGGACCTTCTAGCACTGCTGGCCTCTTCCCGCATCACAGACTGAACTGAAAGGACCAGAAAATGGGTGCTGTGCCATTCCCTATTCCCCCTCCCCCAGTGACGTCGCCAGGGGCATGGGATCCGGTTCGCGATGCTCCCGTTCCGTTCCCAGACCAGATGCCAGGAACCACGGCAGGCGGCCCGACGCTCGGCCAGATATGGCAGAAGATCAAGGAAGCGACGGGTGTCGAAACTGGAGTGAAGACCGAACCCAGGGTACAGACGAGCGAGACAGATTGCTCGCAGACGAGCAACCAGAATGACTGCAACGCCTGCAAGCTGGCACAAGGCTACCTCGTGCCCGCGAACTACACGATTCCACTGACCCAGTACCGGGACTACGACTACCAGCTGCGAATCGCCAATCGCCTGGCCGGACCGGAGAGCTTCGATTACACGTATGGGGGCACCGCACTGGACAGATCTCGCGCAGCTATCCTCCGCGAGAAGAATCAGATCACCATAACCGAGTGGCAGTGCGCAGGTATCCGGTTTGATGGCTTCTGGCGAAGAACATGTACCGCCGTTGAAGCGAAAGGCCACTACTCCCAGTTCTTTGACGAGAAGGGAACATTACGCTTGTGGGCTGCGCTGAAGTCTGGAAAGAGAAGGGAGAATATTGAGGAATCCTGGATAAGACAGTTAAGTACGCAGCATGGAGTCATCAGCGGCTTCGGACGACCCTCAAAACTGGAGTGGCACTTCCTCGAACGAGTGTGCTACATGGCCGCACTACGCCTCTTTGGCCCACTTGCCTTAGTCTGCAGATACTCACCATGACCGAGATATACAACGCATTCATAGATACAACTGTGCCGGTGGAGGTGCTGAGTGCTGAAGCGGCCTATCGACAACTGTTGCAACTTACCGAAGAGCTTGGCGAGATACATCACCTTTTCCAGAACTGGGCGCTTCGTGATTCCTCTGGCAGACCGGTACCTCTAAGCGACAAGGCAAGGTTCATCGATGCAGTCGCCGAGAACGCCGCCTACTACCATAGAAAGTACCCAACTGCGGCCAATTCAGGCGGTGCCGGCGCTTCCATTACTCCCGCCTTGAGCCAGAAAGCTCATGATCAACCTGGCTGTCCTACGCTGGATTACAGGCCGTGGTTCGGCAGGGTTACCCTGAGCATCAACGCCCCCGTCCAGGCGTTTGGTCCGGATGGCACATCCGGAATCATTCGATCCTGCGTCCGAAGCATTGCAACCCGTTTGGATGCCGTGTTCGTTGCGACAGACGTTACGTCCCCACTCCCGGACGGAGAGGGATATGAAACCTACGCACACTTCCATCAACTGTTTCCCCATCGACGCTGGCTTGGCTGGATGGGTTTTGTCCCCCACCTCGTACCGAAGAGGTTCATTCCTGAAGCGGCGTCCATGGAGGTTCTGAAAGGCAAGGGAACGATGATCGTAGCGCTGGACGAGCCCTTCGATCTGCGCAACCCGGAACATCTGAGGCGCGTGCATCAGGTTGAGCTGCGGATGGCGAATGCCGGGCTGCTGGATATCACCGACCCGACGCTGCTCGAGTGATCCGGGCATCGTGCGCAGCGTGACGCAAACAACCCGCGGCGCGTACCGCGTTGTCGCGAAGTGCACCGACAGCCCGTGCAGCGCGTCGCATCGGAAGTGACGTTGCTCGCAGCGCGCCCGTGCACTGTCGCACAGATCGAGATCTCCCTCCTCCGCATTGGCATGAAAGAGAATTTTCCTTACAGACCGATGTGATTGCGCAGCCGGATGATCGCCGCGCCGAGGCAGATTGCCTTGGCCGGGATTGGCGTCTCGAATAAACGAACGAACTTCCACCGCTGCGGTTCACGCCTCAGCAGAGAGAATGCACCGATTGCCTTCAATGGCGGCCGGTGCGTGGGGATCGACAGATCCGCCAGGCCTTCCTCTCGGTGGAAGTTCGTTTGCCTTGGTACGCCAACCCGCACCGTCCGCCACCTTCACTCGGAAGGTGGCCCCACGCCAGTGAGGGTTTCGCCATGACCAACCGCACCGCTGTCCATCCCCGCCTGCACGCCCTGATCGGCGACATCGCCGCCGACGTGCCCGAGGACCTCGCACGCGAGATCGAGTGCGCCTTGCACGAACAGAGTCTGCCCGTGCAGTCGCCTGCCTTCTTCACGTACCTCAATGCCATCAGCCGCGCCGACGGCGATGACGGACAGCCGTGCAAAAGCCTCACCCTCGTTGCCAGCAATCACGCCTCGCTGCGCCGCTCGATGTCTGGGCTTACCGCACTGCTCGATCTGCTGCAGGCCGCCGACCATGCACGCAACGAAGGCGGCCCGGACGAACAGCTGGGTGCTTTCCACACCGACGGACTGATCGTGGCCGCACGACAGCTGGTGCGCGAGGCGAATCATTGCCTCTCCGGCGCTGACTGACCGGCCCGGATGCCCTCCCGCTACAATCGCGCAGGGAACGCAGGAGGCCGTAATGGACGCCGAACATCTGGACTACTTCAAGGCCGCACTGGAAGGCCGCGCAACCGTGGGTTGGAACGTATGGTTTGCCGCCAACCAGCACGCGCTGGCCCAACAGCTGAGCCGCCCTGCACTGCTGCGGTTGAAGTTCAGAAAACTGGATGAAGCCGAGTGCCTGCTCGCCGACGCCGGCATCGTACCTCGCAGTACGGCGGGCAAACGCTACGAAATGTACTGCGCCCAGTTCTCGGAGGACGTGGTGGACGCAAACGGTCGCCCGCTGCCGGCCATCTGGCGCGCGGCGCACGGCGGTGCGATCGGCCTGCTGGCCGAGGGCGAACACGAGGCCGGCCAAGCGAAGCTGTTCGCGGAGTTCCGCCGCGTCCGCAAGCGTGGGCTGCAGCAGGCCCACGAATGGTTGGCTGATCTGTGCTTTGAGGGCGAGATGGAACTGACCAGCGGCAATGCCGAGGTGGGCCGTGGTCTGTTGGCGGTGGTGGTGCAGGCCGGTAGCGGCCACGACCTGTTGGATGCGACGGCGATGATCGCGCGGGATCTGCTGGACCAGCACGGCTGATGGCAGCCGCAGCAGCGACGCCGGCACGTATCATCAGACAACAAAAAAGCCCCCATTGCTGGAGGCTTTTTTCGTTCTGCGACATGGTGGGCGGTACAGGGATCGAACCTGTGACCCTTGCCGTGTGAAGGTTGTCCTAGACCTATACGCCTTAAGGCATCGACAGAAAACCCCTTGGTTTCACGTACGGTTGCGTCCCGATAGAATTGCCAGCACACTGCTTTTTGCAGGAGATTTGCAGGAGCAAGGTGATGCCAAAGGTAACGAGAGAGGCGCTGACGCGGAAAACCGTAGATGCAGCGAAGGCTACGGGCAAGGCCTATCGCCTGCGTGACGCGACGGTTCCCGGCCTTGTACTGCGTGTGTCCGCCGCTGGTGCCAAGTCGTGGGCGATGGTGTGGGGCCGTGGCCAGGAGAAGGCCTTCGCCAACTACCCCGCTACGACGCTGGAAGGCGCCCGCGAGGCCGCCCGTCGACTCTCCGCAGAGATCGACAAGCACGGCGCCCCGGTGGCCGTGGTGACGCCCAAGAGCGAACTCAGCGTGGCTGATGCCTGCCGCGACTACGTGACCGCGCTGGAGAAGGACGGACGCAAGACTGCGTCGGATGACGCCAAGCGCCGGTTTGAGCGCTGCCTCTACGGCGACAAGCTGGGCAAGGTGCGCCTCAAGGATCTCCACCAGGATCACATCGAAGCCTGGCGCGATCGCGTGGAGAAAGGTGACCTCCCGCCGCTGCCAGTGAAGCGCGGCCGGCCACCGGTGCCGAAGCCCTTGGCGCGGTCCAGCATCAACCGCATTCGCACGACGCTGGTGGCCGCCCTGAACCACGCTGTGGCGCGCCGCAAGGTCTCCCCCGACCTCGCATTCGAATGGAACGCCGTGAAGCCGCTCAAGGACGCCAGCCAGCGCCGTGGGCTGTACCTGGAGCGGACGCAGCGCCGCGCGCTGTTGGAGGCCGCTGATGGCCCTGTGCGCGACCTGATCGAGTGCGTCGCCCTGACGGGCTGCAGGCCGGGCGACCCGTCGCTGTGCCTGCGCTCGGACTATGACGGCCGCACGGCAAGCGTGAGGTTCCGCAGTAAGGACCACGACCGCAAGATTCCGCTCTCTCCCGCTGCCTCTGTCCTGTTCGACCGCCTGGCCAAGGGAAAGCTGCCCAAGGCGCATCTGTTCACTCAGGACGGAAAGAAGGCCTGGACCGCACACGCATGGAGCGAGCCTGTCCGCGACGCCGCTGCGCGCGCTGGATTACCTGCAGGCGTGACGCTCTACACGTTGCGTCATTGCTGGATCACTGACGCCATTGTGGGCGGCATGGACCTACTGACCGTGGCGAAGCTGGCCGGCACGTCGCTGGCAATGATCGAGAAGCACTACGGCCACCTGGTGCAGGGCGCAGCGCGCGACAAGCTGGCTCAGGTGCAGTTCCTGTAGCAGAACTCAATTGTGAGGTTCGCCTATCGATCGTTGTGTTGCCGGCGCTGGTTCACATCGATCACAAGCTGCAGATACTGGTCCGCTGCGTCTTCCAACTCGAATCCCTTTTTCTCGAAGGCGATGGCAGCTTCGTACAACAACTGCATAGACTCTGGCTGCACTATGGCGCTGGGGAAGAGCTTCTTCAGCTTTGGGTGGCTTTCGGATCGCCTCGACAGCAGCCAAAAGAGTCGCTCAAAGTAGCGTTCAGACGGCTCCTGCAGGGCTGCCGGCATAAACAACGCCCTGCCCGCTTCGCTCTTCAGCAAGATCCTGATGATCATCTCTACCCGCTCTTCCTCAGGGAGATCCATCGAAACCCCGTGAACCGGAACGGCCTTGAGCATCTCGGCCAACATCCGTGGGGTTTCATCAATCTTGCCGGTAATGCGCTCGTAGCTCTTCAACTGCTGTGAGAGCAGGTATTCAGCTGCCCCGCTCAGCGACGTACGCCGATCCCTGGCAACGACCTCAAGGCCGAACAACGTCTCCGGCTCAAGCCGCACAGTGAGTTGTGCCGGCTTGTCGGCTGGGCTCTTCGGCTTCCGCCCTCTCTTGGTCTCGGTGCGCGCGTTCATCGACCCGATTCTAGCGAGTCTTGAAATTCGCGTATAGCTGTGTTCCACTGCGGTCGAATTACGCGAATCACGTAATTCACACGACTCACTGGAGCGAGAGATGAACGAGCAGTTGCAGAAGCTGGCCTACAGCCCCGAAGAAGCCGCCGAGATGCTGGGCGTAACCCGATCTCGGTTCTACACCCTGGTCAACAGCGGAAAGCTCCGCACGTACAAGGACGGCAAGCGCCGTCTGTGTAGCTATAGCGCCTTGGTGGAGTACCAGCAGGCCATGGAGAAGGCCTCCCTTGAGGGCAAGCCCGATGCAGTACCCGCCTGAAATAGAAACGGCCCAGCTGGTTCGCACCCAGCTGAGCCGCAGAAGCCACGCCCGAACCCTTGCAAGGAACGACTTGACCATGGACACCACTGTACACGATGCCCGCCCTGAAACCATCGGGGAACCCCGCGATACGCATTCAGAAAACTCTGACACGGCCGAACACTGGTCGGATCAAGAGTGGAGCGAGAACCCCCTGCCGGTCGCCGTGACCCGCCGTATGGCCGAGGTGGACCGCGCGCTGCAGGCCATTGGGGTGCTGAGCGGCATGCTTCACCGGGACTGGCGCGGCGTCACTGCCTGCAAGGAACAGGGCATCCCCTACGCCAGCCTGTCGCAGGTTGACCGTGAGGGGCTGATGCTCGCCCTGGGAACCCTGCAGGTGGTTGCGCTGGATGCCTGCGCCGTCATCCGCTCGAACACCCACAACATCTGCGGGGTGCGCTGATGAGCCGACAGAAGCGAAGGACGGTAACACCGCGGCTGCGCGTGGGGCCAAATGCAGAGGTGCTCCTGCGCACCATGCTGGCCACCTGTGACACCGCCAAGCTTCGGGCCATGGCCGCAGATCCTGCCGGGCGGTCGGAACTGTTCCGCCTGCAGCGGATTGCAGCGGCGCGCGTGGAGGAGTTTGAGGGATACCTACAGCTGGCTAGGGATGCCGAAACCATGTTCTCCACCGCGCTGAACTCCTCTCTGGAGGCCTGAGGGTGGGCGCGCGGATACCCGAACGAAACCGGCCCAAGCACAAGGGCCGGCGAACCGGTGACACGTTCGTTCGGCTGCCGCATCCCATGATCCAGTCGCCGGGCTTCTTCGCCCTCAGCGGTGCGGCGATGAAGATGCTGCTGTTCCTGGCTGCTCAGTACAACGGGCGGAACAACGGCGACCTGAGCGCCACCAAGTCGATGGTGGAGGCGGCCGGTGTATGCGCAGCGAGCAAGAGCAAGGAACTGCTCACACAGCTGGAGGAGGCCGGTTTCATCGTGCAGACGCGGCACGGCATCAAGAAGCAATGCCATCTGTACGCGATCACTTGGGAAGGCATCGATCGATGCGCAGGCAAGAACCTGGAGATCGCGGCAGGCCCACCGCGCAACGATTGGCGGAAAACGCATCTTCAACACCCCTCAGGGGTGCAAACCGAAACGCAATCTCAACACCCCTCAGGGGACCACCTAACACCCCTGAGGGGTGCAAAAGCAGCATGAGCCGGACGATAAACACCCGTGAGGGGTGCAAATACAGGCCAAACGCCAGTTTTTTACACCCCTCAGGGGCCCCCCTTATAGATATCTACCAAGCGGTAGCGCAGCGGACGCTTGGCGCTGTTGCTCCTGCGCTGTTGATTCACCCGCTCTGCGCCTCACCGCACCACCGAGCGAAAGGGAACGGGGCGCACCCCATGCGCCCGATGCACCCGATGCACCACGTTCACCAGTGCACCACGTGCACTACCACCGCATGCGCCCTGTGCGGGAAGCCCATGACACATCCACCGACAGGCAGACCACGCACCTACTGCAGCGATGCCTGTCGACAGAAGGCGTATCGCAATCGCCTGTTGTTACGAAACCCATTGAGCCGCGACGTGGATGGCGTATCGTTGCAGTTGTCGGCGATCCGCGATCCCGACACCGCACACTCCGCGATCAGCGATCCGGCAGCGGCCAATGAGTTCACTTGGCAAGCCTGTACCGGAGATTCCTGCGCGTGATCGTTAGCCCCTCCTTCGTAATCGAAAAGTCCCTCGGGCAAGGCCGCTTCGCTGGCCTGGCATGGTCCTTCATGGATACGCCTGACCGCGAGGGCGATCTCATTTTGCCGTCTGCACTGGCGCGCGCTGTCGATGCAGCCAAGAGCCGTCCAGAGATCCGCATCGAACACGATCCCGACCAGGTGGCCGGCGTGATCGACGTGATGGCCGTGACTGACCGTGGCCTGGAAGTAGAGGGCCAGATCAACACGGCGCAGACCATCGGGCGCAAAGCCTACGACCGGCTGAGCGATCGCTCCCTCGGCGCGCTGAGCATGGGGTTCGTCGGCAGTGCCGAAACCTCGGGCCGCAACCGCGTGTTCACCGAGATCACCGCCATCCCTGAAATCTCCCTTTGTCGCGAGCCGATGAACGCTGGTAGCCGCATCCATGCGGTCAAGAGCTGGGCGCAGGTGGATTCGGAACGCGCGCTGGAACACCTCCTGCGGGACGTGGGCATGCCCAACCGTCTCGCCCGCAAGTCGGCAGCCATCGTGTGGCCAGCCATCTCAACCGACGACGACGATGCGCGCGCTGAGACGCTCGCACGCCAGCTCGACGCCATCACCCGCTCACTGAGGAACAACGCATGACCGACGTAATCGAAAAGGCCCTGAAAGACCACAGTGAAGCCCTCAAGGGCTTCCAGAAATCCGTGGATGACAAGCTCGACGCACAAAGCCAGGAGCTGGACAAGCTGACCGACAAGGTCCTGCGCATGGAAGAGAAGGGCGTCAAGCTGGCGCCGGGCGCGCGCCGCAAGCAGGAATCGGTGTCCGACGCGATCACCAAGGCGTTGAAGGATGAGCAGTTCCAGCAGTTCAGCGCCGGCAAGTTGCAGAGCAGCGGCAAGCTCGAGCTGGATATCGGGCTCAAGGCCCTGACCTCGCTCCAGGGCTCGCCCGAAACGCCGCAGGTGGGGTTTGACGTCCAGACGGAAGTGATGCCGATCCAGACCTCGGTGCAGCAGCGCCTGCGTGTGCTGGACGTGCTGCCGCAGCGTGACACCACCAGCAACAAGGTGGGCTATCCCCTGCTGGACTTCTCCGAAGGCGGCGCTGATTACCAGGAAGGCGAAGGCACCCGCAAGGCTGAGGCCAAGTTCAAGGCCGAGTGGGACGAAGCCAGCATCGCAACGATCGCGGTGCACACCGAGGTATCCAAGCAGGTGATGGATGACGTGGCTGGCCTGTCCGAAACCATCCAGCTGCTGCTGCGCTACAAGCTGACCAGCAAGAGCGACATTGAGCTCATGTCGGGCGATGGCGCACAGTTCCACATCAAGGGCTTGCTCACGCAGGCGGCCACCTTCGCCGGTGGCACCGGTAAGGCGGTGGACCACATCGGCCGTGCCGGTGCCCTGCTGAGCTCTCAGGGCTATCAGCCGAACATCGTGTTCGTGAACCCGCTGGACTACTTCGACTTCTCGTCGGAGCGCGCCACCGATGGCCAGTACGTCGCAGGTGGCTGGAGCCGTCCGACCAACAGCCCGATCTACAACCTGACGCCCGTGCAGACCATGGCTGTGCCGGTTGGCCAGGCGCTGGTGCTGGACACCAACGTCACCAAGGTACTGATGCGTGAGCGTCCGTCGATCACCTTCGGCTGGGTGAACGATCAGATGGTGCGCAACCTCATCACCATCCTGGCAGAGCTGCGCCTCGGCCTGCTGGTGCTGGATCGCAAGGGCATGCTCAAGGTCGACCTCATCCCAGCTCCGGCTGGCGGCTGAGGCGATGACGGACAAGCCGTGAGTGTCCAGATCGCTCGAAGAACCACGGCAGTCAGGGCAGCGCGTAATCCCGCGTTGCGGGCGCCTTCGGGTGAATTCCCGCGCTGTGACCTGACAACCCGAAACTGAACAAAACATAACGCATTCAGGTAGGGGGCGGAAATTTATCGGATCTGCCTCGGCCTAGACCGTCCGCCCCCCCAACTTGGCGCGTCCGCAATTGGAAATACGACCCCGCAGGGGCATGGAGGAACCGTGGCGAGGCCAAGAACCCCCACCAAAAAAGCGCTGGTGTCAGGTGCCGCGCTCAAAGACCCGGCGCGCTACAAGAACCGAACCGCGCCGGCCAACCCGAACCCGGTTGGCACCCCCTACAAGGGCATGACCCGCCCGCAACTGGCCGTGTGGCGCGAATGCGTCGCCAACATGCCCTGGCTCAACGCTGCGCACCGAATCCTGCTCCGCCAGGTCTGCATTCTCGCGGCCAAGATGGAGGCCGGCGAAGAGCTCAGCGTGTCTGCAACGCACGCACTCAGCGCCATGCTTTCCAAGCTCGGCGCCACGCCTGCCGACGAATCGAAGGTGAACCACGGTTCTGACGACGATGACGGCGGCAGCGAGTTCTTCGGTGGCGTTGGCGGCAGCCGCCTCAACTAAAACAGGAGCCAACAAAGATGGCGCTCTATACCCTCACCGTCGATTTGCTGATGAAGTCCGGCTCCTTTGAAAGGGGGATGACCAAGGCAGAGCACGTCGCCGCGCAGCGCTCCGCCGCGATCCAACGCACCATGTCCACCCTGGCCACCGCAGTGGGCACCACGCTGGGCACCGCTGCCGCTGCCGCTGGGACAGCAGTTGTCATGTGGACGCGCCAAGTCGGCGAACTGGCCACGCAGTACGAGCGGTTTGGACAGCTGTCGGGCACCACGTCGCAGCAGTTCCAGCGCATGGCGGCGGGAGCGGCAACGGTGGGCATCAGCCACGAAAAGCTGGCCGACATTCTGAAAGACGTGCAGGACAAGATTGGCGATTACGTCCAGACGGGCGGCGGCGCCATGGCCGACTTCTTCAACAACATCGCCAAAGGCGCAGGTGTCAGCGCCGAGCAGATGCGCAAGCTCTCCGGCCCGGACGCGCTCGGCCTGTACTTCAAGAGCCTGGAGCGAGCCAACCTGTCGCAGACGGAGCTGACCTTCTACATGGAGGCCATCGCCAGCGACTCGGCGGCGCTGATTCCGCTACTCCGCAACAGCAGCGCCGGCTTCAAGCAGTGGGGCCAAGCGGCCGAGGCCGCAGGCGCCATCATCAGCAACGACACGGCCAAGGCGATGAACGACCTGCGCCGCGTCACCCAAGAGGCGGACCTTGCCTTCATGGGCGTCAAGGTCCAGGTGGCCGAGGGCGTCATCCCTACCCTGACCGAGCTCAACAACCTCTTGCACGACCCCAAGGCGCAGGAGGCGATGCACACAGCGACCAATGGCGTCATCCAGTTTGGGCAGGCCGCGATGGACGCCGCCGCCGGCTTCGGGCAGTTGGTGGTCAGCTACACCGGGTGGCTCAAGTCCAAGGGCTTCATGCCTGTCAGCAATGGCGACTCGATGGAGAGCCTGCAGGCCCGGCGCGGCGCGCTCGGAAACAGCCTGAAAAACTGGAAGGGGATTTTCAGCGACGACGCGAAGAAGAAGGTTCAGGGCGAGCTGGCCGAGGTAGACGCGCTGATTGCCGCGTTCCCCTTCCGGGGCGTGAGTGCCAGCGTGGACACCACCGCCGGCATCCCTGGCCAGGCCAAGCCCTACGAACCGCCCAAGCTGGGCAGCGCCAGCAAGTCCACCAGCTCCAGCAGTTCCAACCTCGACCGCCAGGCGGAGCTGCTGCGGCGGTATACCGAAGAGGCGGACATGGCCGCCGCCACGATGGCCGGGCCGCTGGCCGAGGCGGAGCAGAAGCACAAACAGCGCTTGGCCGAGCTCAATGCCGAGCTCAGCGCCGGCAACATTACGCGCGCTGCGTTCAACGTCCTGGAGAAGGAATCTGCCGCTGCGCTTGCGGCGACCACCACCGAGCTCGACAAGCAGAAGCGTGCACCGCAGGCCCTGCTGGACACCATGAGCGGCGAGCTGGACATGCTCCGTTTGGTCGGGCCGGCGCGCGAGCGCGCGCGCAGGGAGATGCAGAACCAGCGCGACATGCAACAGGCCATCAACGAGGCGAACGCGGCCGGCGCAGGCATCACCGCCGACCTCAGTTCATCGCTCATGGCGCAGGCACGCGCAGCAGCGCAGGCGAGCATTGAAGCCGACAAGTACGCGGACAGCCTGCAGCAGTGGGCGGACGTTGGCACGTACCTGGTCAGCGACACCGCCGACGCGTTGGCCGAATTCGCCGCCAGCGGCCTGCGGGATTGGTCGGGCATGTGGGATGGAATGAAGGACGTGGCCAAGCAGGCACTGCGCGACATTGCCCGCCAGCTGCTCGAGCAGAAGCTGGTAGTCCCTATTCAAACCCGCATCTTGGACAGCATCAACGGGTTCGGCAGCGGCAACGGAGGAATGAACCTCAACAGCCTCATGGGCGTGCTGGGCGGCAATGGCTCGGCTGCAGGCGGTCAGAACGTCGGCACGGTCGCCGGGCTCCTTTCCAAGGGTCAAGGCCTGTTCGGCTTCGGGCGCTCCGCTGGTGCAGCGTCAGGGACGCTTACGGGCTTCGGGGACGTGACCAGCATGGCCGGGATGACCGGCTCCAGCTTCTCGGGGCTCATCGGTGGCGGCAGTGCCGGCGCCAGCGCCGGGGCGGGTGCGGCGAGCTCCGCCGCCGCGGCGGTGCCAATCATCGGTTGGATCGTGGCGGGCATGATGAAGAATGCACAGCTGTTCGACCAAGGCTGGAACATCGCCAACGGCGAGAGCTGGGCGGGCAAGATTGCCACGGCCGGCGCCGTGGGCCTCGCTGACAAGGGGTTCCGTGGGCTGGGCTTCAACGACAAGACGGCATCCATCCTGTCGGGCTCCAGCATCCACGCCAAACTGTTCGGCCGCAGCGCGCCGAAGATCACCGGCCAGGGCATCACCGGCAGCTATGGCTTCGGCGGATTCGATGGCCAGAGCTACGCCGATATCAAGGCAAAGGGTGGCCTGTTCCGCAGCGACAAGAAGTGGACCCAATACACCGGCTTGGATCCGAACATCGACCGCACGTTCGACATAGCTGCGCGGCAGGTCCGTGGCGCAAGCACCGACTTGGCCAAGCAACTCGGTATCGACCTCTCGCAGCAGCTGGCGGGGGTGAAGGTGTCCCTGGGCAAGCTGACCCTCTCGGCCGACTCGGCAGAGGCGAAGGAGCAGCTCGCCGCTTACCTGGGCGACATGACGGACCGACTGTTCACCGAGGCGGTGAAGGCGGCAGGGTTCGGTGGCCAACTGGATGGTTACTTCGAAGCATCCGACGTGTTCAACGCGCTCAGTGCATCGATCGCGCTGGCCGTGGGCAACGCCGACGAGCTGGGCCGCGCCCTCAGCGGCATTGAGATCGACAAGGTGAACAAGGCCGTGGACTACTTCCAAGACCTGGCCAGCGTGGCCGGCACGGACCTGGCCACCCAGATCACCAAGGTGTCTGGCCTGCTCGGCAACTACTCGACCTTGATGGCTGACGTGTCCACGCAACTGCTCACGGGCGACCTGACCGGCTACCAGCAGCAGGCACTGACCATCGAGCGCACGTACCGACAGCAGGTGAAGTCGGCCAACGACTACGCCAAGGCGCTGGGCCTATCGGGTGCGCGCGCTGAGGATCTCGCCAAGATCGAGGCATTGCGCGCAACCAACATGGGCAAGCTGCAAGCGCAGATCGACAAGGACAAGAAGGCCATGCAGTACGGCCTGTCGATCAGTGACCTTTCGCCGCTGACGGACCAGGAGAAGCTGGGCGAGGCGATGAAGGAGCTGCAGAGGGCGGTAGCCGGTGGTGACACCAGCGCCGCGCAGGCAGCCGCGCAGGCGGCTCTCGGCTTCGGTCGGAACCTCTACGCCAGCGGCCAAGACTACAACAGCCTGTACGGTCAGGTGACGGGCCTGATCGACGGCATGAAGGTGGGCGACCTGGACAAGGGCGGCGTCGGCATGGGCGAGCTGGCCGACACCATCGAGGCGCTGCCGGACAACTTCGCGCGCGCTGTGTTCGACCTGGTGGTGGACAACAAGGCGCAGGCCGCGACCACGGCGGCGGTGCAGCAAAGCAACGCTCTGCTCGCCCAAGTGGTGGATCGGTTGGATCGGCTGGAAGCCGTCACGACGCAGGGCGTACGCACCACCAGCAGCAGCGCGTTGCGGGCATCGCTCAATCGGTAAATCACCGGGAAGTCGGCGAATTGCGATTTGCAGGAGCGTTGCAGGAGAACAAAAAACCGGCTTTCGCCGGTTTTCTTGTAACACACTGATTTTAAATGGTGGGCGGTACAGGGATCGAACCTGTGACCCTTGCCGTGTGAAGGCAATGCTCTACCGCTGAGCTAACCGCCCGGTGTGTTGCTGAGCCGCTCATTATAGGAACTTTTCAGAGGCCGTCAACAGTTTTCACATTCGTCTTCACGGGTGTTTTCGAGGCGTGCCGCCGGGCGTGGCCCGGCGCTGCCTCACATCGTGTGGGTGGGCTTGTCCGAGCTGGTCAGGCCGGCCAGCTGGGTCTCGATCTTGTGGCGCACGCCCTCGCCTTCGGCGCCGTCGGCCAGCTGCACGCCGATGCCCGCGGTACGGTTGCCCTGCGCCCCTGCCGGGGTCACCCAGATCACCTTGCCGGCCACCGGCAGGCGCTCGCTGGAATCGGGCAGGGTCAGCAGCAGGAACACCTCGTCGCCGAGGAAGTAGCGCTTGGGCGTGGGCACGAAGATGCCGCCATTCTTCACGAACGGCATGTACGCGCTGTACAGCGCGGCTTTGTCCTTCACGGCCAGGGACAGGATGCCCTGGCGGGCGTTGCTGGCACTCATCGATTTCCCCTTGCGGCAGGCCGCTCGTTCACCTTGTTCCAGGCCAGCAGCAACTCGACCACCGCAAGGTCTGCACGCACCGTGGTGCGCAGCAGGTCGCGGGTGCGGTTGGCAGCGTCGAACCAGGCTGCCAGCTTGTGCAATCGCTCCGGCGCGGTCAAGGCGTCCGTGCTGGCCTGGGCCAGCGCCAGGTCGGCGGCGAAGCGCAGGCGCAGCGCCGCGTTGTCATCACCGCACCACTTCTGCGCCAGCTCCACCGCGCCGGTCCTGCCGGTGGCCAGCTGCTCCAGGTCGCGGGCCACCTCACGGCGCAGGCTCAGCCCGTCCTCGCGCAGCCAGTTGTCGGCCTGGCCGGGATGGCCGCGCGCGGCGTCCAGCGCTTCGCGTGCGGAGGCGTCGCTGTGGCCCTGCTGCTGCAACCAGGCCAGCGCTTCCTCGTGCGGCGGCAGCTTGAACTCCAGGCGCTGGCACCGGCTGCGGATGGTCTGCGGCAGGCGTGCCGGGTCGCTGCTGATCAGCCACAGGTAGCGGCCGGGCTGCGGCTCTTCCAGCGTCTTGAGCAATGCATTGGCCGCGGAGCGGTTGATCGCATCGGCCGGATCGACGATCACCACCTGGGCCACACCGTACTGCGGGGTCAATGCCAGTTTGTCGGTGATCTCGCGCACCTGCTCGATGACGATCTCGGTACGCAGCTTGTCGCCGCTCTTGTTCGGAATGAAGCTCACCAGCTGCAGGTCCGGGTGGGTACCGGCAGCGATCAGGTGGCGGGTGCGCGTGGCGTGCGCGGCATCGCCCTGCGCCAGCACGTGGTCGGCCAGCGCCAGTGCAACCTCGCGCTTGCCCAGCCCGGCCGGGCCGCAGATCAACAGGCCATGCCCCAGCCGGCCCGCGTCGAGCGCGGCCACGGTCTGATCGAATGCGCGCTGCTGCCAAGGCGAGAAGGTGCTCATGCGCCCTTTCCTTCCTGCAGCCAGCGCTCGACCTGCGCGATCACGTCGGCGGCCACGCGTTCCTGCACCTGGCCCGCGTCGATCACGGCGAAGCGCTGTGGGTCCTGCTGGGCGCGGCTGCGGAACACTTCACGCACGCGCTGGAAGAAATCGTCCTGCTCGCTCTCGATGCGGTCCGGCCACAGGTCGCGGCCATTGGCGCGCGCACGACCGACCGCCACGTCCACATCCAGCAGCAGGGTCAGGCCCGGCAACAGGCCAACGGCACGGCGCTCCAGCTCGGCAATCCACTGCGGGTCCAGGCCACGGCCCCCTCCCTGATAGGCGTAGCTGGAATCGGTGAAGCGATCACTCAGCACGTAGGCACCGCGCTGCAGGGCCGGCTGGATCACCTCCCGCACGTGCTGCGCGCGGGCGGCGAACACCAGCAGCAGTTCGGCCTCGGCACTGAGCGGCTCGGCGGCGATCTCGGCATCGGGCTTCAGTATCAGGCTGCGGATGCGCTCGGCCAGCGGCGTGCCGCCCGGTTCACGCGTCAACACGACCTCATGGCCATGCTGGCGCAGGCACGCGCGGATGGCATTGATCGCAGTGGTCTTGCCGGCGCCTTCGCCTCCTTCCAGGCTGACGAAACGCGGGTGGCGTAGCAGCGCGGGACTCATTGCGCCGGGGTCTCCTGGGTGCGTTGCTGGCGCAGCTGCTGCAGGTAGCGCGCTACCGCAGCGTTGTGCTGGTCCAGGCTGGACGAGAACACGTGCGCGCCACTGCCATCGCCAACGGCGACGAAATACAGTGCATCCCCCGCTGCCGGCTGTGCCGCGGCCATCAGCGCGTCGCGGCTGGGCATGGCGATGGGGGTCGGGGTCAGGCCCGCACGGGTATAGGTGTTGTAAGGCGTATCGGTGGTCAGGTCGCGGCGGCGGATGTTGCCGTCATAGGCCGCGCCGATGCCATAGATCACGGTGGGATCGGTCTGCAGGCGCATGCCGATCTGCAGGCGGCGCATGAACACGCCGGCAATCTGCGGGCGCTCGCTGGCCAGCGCGGTTTCCTTCTCGATGATCGATGCCAGCGTCAGCAGCTCGTACGGCGTGTTGATCGGCAGGTCCGGTGCACGGCTCTGCCAGGCCTCGTCCAGCGCCTTTTCCATCGCCGCATGCGCACGCTTGAGCACATCCACGTCGCTGTCACCGCGCTGGTAGATGTAGGTCTCCGGCAGGAACCGGCCTTCCGGATGCTGGCCGCCGAAGCCCAGGCGCTGCATCAGTGCCGCATCATCAAGATCATCGGTGGTGTGCAGCAGTGGATCGGCACGCTTCAGCGCCGCGCGCAGCTGGCGGATGTTCCAGCCTTCGATGATGGTGACGCGGTGCTGCAGGACCTTGCCGGCGCGCATGCGCAGCAGCAGCTCGCGCGGGGTCAGCTGGTTGTCCAGCGCGTACTCACCCACCTTCAACTTGCCGGCGGCGTCGAGCTGGCGCGCCAGCAGCTGCCACTGTGCGTCCTGGCCTTCGTCCACGCCTGCCTCGCGCAGCTTGCGCAGCACGGTGTTCAGGCCATCGCCGCTGGCGATCACCACGGTCTCTGCGGAGGGGGAGATCCGGGCATCGGCGAACTGGGTCTGCTTGTAGAAGAACCACGCGCCCGCGCCGGCCACGACCGCGACCAGCACCACCAGCAGCGTTACCACGAACAGACACCCGCGCTTGGCTCCCGCCATGGATTACCTCAGAACTCGATTCCGTTGTGCAGGATACCGTGCCGGTGGTGTGGGGTCATGGCCGGGTGAAGCGCTCAACCCCGTTTCGCTCGCCGGGGCAGGGCCCCCCCCCCCCGGGCGGGGGTCGATCGCCTACCCCTGCTGGCCCAGGGCGCGCAGCAGGCCACGCGCTTTGGCACGGGTCTCGTCCAGCTCCTTGTCCGGGTCCGAATCGACCACGATGCCGGCGCCGGTGCGGAAACTGACCTCGTGGCCGTCCACCTCGGCGGTACGGATCAGGATGTTCAGGTCCAGGTCGCCATCGCGGTTCAGCCAGCCGAACGCCCCGGTATAGGCACCGCGCGGCACCTGCTCCAGCTCGCTGATGATCTGCATGCAGCGCACCTTCGGGCAGCCGGTGATGGTGCCGCCGGGGAACGTTGCGGCGATCACTTCGCCGGGGGTGACCTCCGGGCGCAGATGGCCGCTGACGTTGCTGACGATGTGGTGCACATGGGCGTAGCTCTCCACCGTCATCAGTTCATCGACCACCACGGTGCCGGGCAGGCAGATGCGGCCCAGATCGTTGCGCTCAAGGTCGATCAGCATCACGTGCTCGGCGCGCTCCTTCGGGTGCCCGACCAGCTCCTGGATGCGCGCGGCATCATCGTCACCCTCGAAACGTGGGCGCGTGCCCGCGATCGGCCGGGTCTGCGCGTGGCCGGCATGCACCGATACCAGCCGCTCCGGCGAGGAGCTGACCACGTGCCGCCCAAACGCACTGAACAGGCCGGCAAACGGTGCGGGGTTGGCGCGGCGCAGCTGTGCGTACAGGGCCTGCGGGCTGACCGGCGTGGCGAACTGCGCGCTCCAGCGCCGCGACAGGTTCACCTGGAACACATCGCCGGCGCGCAGGTAGTCGATCACCCGGCGCACGCCGTCGGTGAAGCGCTGCGGCGCGTCTTCGCCGACCGACTGCGGCGGCTGCCAGCCCTGCCCCGCCTCCGGCAGCGCCTGCGCGGCCAGCGCCACCAGCGAGTCCAGCAGCGCCTGCTCGCCCGCTTCGGCGATGACGAAGCTGGCGTGGTTCTGGTGATCGTGCAGCACGGCCGCCGGGCAGCGCAGCGCCAGTGCCGTCGGCCGGCCATCATCGCGCGCACGCGCCGGCAGCACCGGCTCGATCTGGCTGGCCACTTCGTAGTCGAGCATCAAGGCCCAGCCGCCGCGGAACGGCAGGCTGTGACTGCCATCGTGCGGCAGCCGTGCCTGCTGCCAGGCGCGGTCCAGCGCCTGCAGGAAACTGCCGGGCTGCACCGTATCCTGCTGGTCGCGCACGCAACCATCGGCATCCAGGCGCAGCGTGTCGCCCTGTGCGGCCAACAGCAGGCTCCAGCGCCCCTGCGCGGTGCCGGAAGCGGTGGACTCCATCAGCAGCGGGAAACGTTCCGGCGCTTGCTGCTGCAGGGCCAGCAGATCGATCGGATGCGGCAGCGGGTGGATCAGCGGGGCGTGGGTCATGGTGGCCTGCAGGGGAATTCAGATACACGGAAGCCGCCTTGCGGCGGCTTCCTCGTGCGTGGAGCACGTCCGGTCGAGCATGGCCCGACGCGACAACCCGGTCAGACGCGCTTGAAGATCAGCGTGCCGTTGGTGCCGCCGAAGCCGAAGCCATTGGACATCACCACGTCGACCTTGGCCTGGCGCGCTTCATTGGGGACGTAGTCCAGGTCACAGCCTTCGCCCGGCTCCTGCAGGTTGATGGTCGGCGGGATGACGTTGTCCTGCAGCGCCATCACCGAGAAGATCGCCTCCACACCGCCGGCAGCGCCGAGCAGGTGGCCGGTCATCGACTTGGTGGAGCTGACCATCATCTTGTAGGCGTGGTCGCCGAAGGCCGTCTTCATCGCCATGGTTTCGCCCAGGTCGCCCAGCGGCGTGGAGGTGCCATGTGCGTTGAGGTAACCCACCTGTTCCGGATTCAGGCCAGCGTCCTTCAACGCCATGGTCATGCAGCGGGCAGCGCCTTCGCCGTTCTCGCTCGGCGCGGTCATGTGGTACGCGTCGGAGCTGGCGCCGAAGCCGGCCAGCTCGCAATAGATCTTCGCGCCACGGGCCTTGGCGTGCTCGTACTCTTCCAGGATCAGGATGCCGGCACCGTCGCCCAGCACGAAGCCGTCGCGGTCCTTGTCCCAGGGGCGCGAGGCCTGTTCCGGTGCGTCGTTGCGGGTGGACATGGCCTTCATCGCGCAGAAGCCGCCCACGGCGGTCGGCGAGGAGCCGCGCTCGGCGCCGCCCACCACCATCACGTCCGCATCGCCGTACTGGATCATGCGCATGGCGGTGCCGATCGAGTGGTTCGAGGTGGCGCAGGCCGAAACCGCCGAGAACGACGGGCCCTTCAGGCCGGTGATGATGCTCAGCTGGCCCGGCAGCATGTTGATGATGGTCTTGGGCACGTAGAAGGGCGAGATCTTCTTGCCCTCGTGGAATTCGATGGTCTGCTCTTCGATGCCGAGCAGGCCGCCGATGCCGGCGCCGACGATGGCGCCGATGCGCTCGGCATTGGCGTCGGTGATCTCCAGGCCCGAATCATGCAGGGCCATGAACGAGGCACCGAGGCCGTAATGGATGAACGGGTCCATCTTCTTGGCATCCTTGCCGCTGACCCGGTACTTGCCGAACAGTGCATTGTCGGCGGTGATGTCGAAGCCCTTGACCTCACCTGCAATCTTGGTGGTGAACCGTTCCAGGTAGGAATCGGCGACGTTGGTCAGCGGACCGATGCCCGAACGACCATGGGTGATGCCTTCCCAGCTGCTGGCCAGATCATTGCCCAACGGCGAGACGATACCCAGGCCGGTTACGACGACGCGACGCTTCATTGCTGATTCTCCTGACCCGAAGATGCTT
This sequence comes from Stenotrophomonas sp. STEN009, assembly GCF_056760395.1. Taxonomy (NCBI): domain Bacteria; kingdom Pseudomonadati; phylum Pseudomonadota; class Gammaproteobacteria; order Lysobacterales; family Lysobacteraceae; genus Stenotrophomonas; species Stenotrophomonas sp. STEN009. The sequence goes on from NZ_JBRRES010000001.1 coordinate 179,790, forward strand.
TCGGGCAACGCGGTTTGCTTCGGTGTGATGCGCAAACACACGGGGCCGCAACAGCGGCCCCATGGGGTGCGGTGCGCGCCGGGCGGATGCCCGCACGCGCACTGCCGTCTGACATCAGGCCTTGACGTGGGCCTTGATGTAGTCGATGGCGGCCTGCACGGTGCTGATCTTCTCGGCTTCTTCGTCCGGGATTTCGCACTCGAATTCTTCTTCCAGCGCCATCACCAGCTCGACGGTGTCCAGCGAGTCAGCGCCCAGGTCATCGACGAACGATGCGCTGGTGGTGACTTCTTCTTCCTTGACGCCAAGCTGTTCGACGACGATTTTCTTGACGCGTTCTTCGATGGTGCTCATGGGATCTCGCTCCAGATGGAGTTGTGGTTCAAAAGTGGTCGCCATCAAGGGCGATGGCCGTGGGATAGTGTAGTGGAAACCGGCGCGCCCTTGCATTGCAGCAAAAATCCACGCAGATCAACCACTTGCGGCGCAATCCGTGCGCCCCTTGCTTACGGCATGTACATGCCGCCGTTCACATGGAGGGTTTCGCCGGTGATGTAGCCGGCAGCCGGGCTGGCCAGGAAGGCCACCGCATGGGCGATGTCTTCCGGTGAACCCAGGCGTTCGAGGGCGATGTCGTTGATCAGCGCGGTGCGCGCTTCTTCCGGCAGTGCCTTGGTCATGTCGGTGTCGATGAAGCCCGGCGCGACCACGTTGACGGTGACGCCACGCGAGCCGATCTCCTTGGCCAACGACTTGCTGAAGCCGATGATGCCGGCCTTGGCGGCCGCGTAGTTGGCCTGGCCGGCATTGCCGGTCACGCCCACCACCGAGGCGATGTTGATGATGCGGCCCTTGCGTGCCTTCATCATGCCGCGCATGACCGCCTTGCTGGTGCGGAACACGCTGGTCAGGTTGGTGTCGATGATCGAGGCCCAGTCATCGTCCTTCATGCGCATCAGCAGATTGTCGCGGGTGATGCCGGCGTTGTTGACCAGGATCGAGATCGGGCCGAATTCCTTGGCGATGCCATCCAGCACGCTGTCCAGTGCGGCGGCATCGGTGACGTTCAGCGCGCGGCCGTGACCACCGTGGGCCGCCAGGCGCTCGCCGATCGCAGCAGCGCCGGACTCGGTGGTGGCGGTGCCGATGACGGTGGCGCCCTGGGCGGCCAGCAGATCGGCAATGGCGGCACCGATGCCACGGCTGGCGCCGGTGACCAGTGCGATTTCACCCTGCAGGGGCTTGCTCATGATGGTTTCCTCAGACGGGGGCAGCCGCCCCACCCGCGCCGCGTGCAGCGGCCACTGGCAGAGTCGGCAGGAACAGGGGCGATCAGGCCGACCATGCCTCGCGGGCGCTTTCAAAGTCGCCCGGGGTGGCCAGCGAACGGCCGTCGATGGCCTTGTCGATGCGCTTGACCAGGCCGGTCAGCACCTTGCCCGGGCCACATTCGGCAACCTGGGTGATGCCACGGGCGGCCAGGGCCTGCACGCAACCGGTCCACTGCACCGGCTGGTACAGCTGCTGGACCAGCGCGGTGCGGATGGCATCCACGCCGTCGTGCACCTGGGCATCGACGTTCTGTACCACCGGCAGCTGCGGAGCCTGCCAGGACAGCCCGGCCATCACTTCGGCCAGACGGTTGGCGGCCTCGCGCATCAACGGGGTATGCGAGGGCACGCTGACGGCCAGCTTCACTGCCTTGCGCACGCCCTTTTCGGCCAGCAACGCCAGCGCGCGGTCGACTGCTGCCGCATCGCCACCGATCACGATCTGGCCGGGCGAGTTGAAGTTGGCCGGTACCACCACCTGGCTGCCCGCTGCTTCGGCGCAGACGTCCAGCACCAGCTGGTCTTCGGCGCCGAGCACGGCGGCCATGGCGCCCACGCCGGCCGGAGCCGCGTCCTGCATCAGCTGGCCGCGCAGGCGCACCAGGTGCGCACCGTCATGCAGGCTCAGCGCGCCAGCGGCGACCAGCGCCGTGTACTCGCCCAGGCTGTGGCCGGCCAGCACCGACGGGCGCGGACCACCCACGGCGTTCCAGGCGCGCCACACGCCGATGCTCGCCGCCAGCAGGGCCGGCTGCGTGTATTCGGTACGGTTGAGCATTTCCTCCGGGCCACCCTGGGACAGCGCCCACAGGTCGACGCCGGCACCATCGGATGCCTCGGTGAAGGCCTCACGCACCTGCGGGTGCAGCTCGGCCAGCTCGGCCACCATGCCCACAGACTGCGAGCCCTGGCCGGGGAAGACAAAAGCGAGGGTGGATACGGTCACGCGGTCATCCGCTTGTTGCAATCGAAGCGGGCCATGATAAGGGTGAATCCGCCGTGTCGTCTGTACGTGCGCGTATGCAGGGCGTATGGAGCGCGCCGGCAATGCCGGGCCGGCGAACGGTTGCGGCAGCGCCAAGCCATGCCCGGTGAACGGCTCCGGTAGCGCCGGGCCATGCCCGGCGGATGCAATCAGCAGAACAACTGCAGAATGTCCAGCTCGCCATCGGCAAAGAAGTCCATGCACAGCCCGACCACCATCAGCACCCCCATGGTGGTGGCGCCGTGCGCGATGAAGATCGAATGGGCCAGCGTGCGCGCCGAGCGTCCGAGCTTCATGCAGACCCGGGCCAGGCGCTGCAGGCGGCCGCTCACGGCGTGCACGTGCTCGCGTACCGGCGCCTGCACGGTGCCGATCGCCTCGGCCATCATCGCCTGCAGGCAGTCGGGCCGGTCGGCGTAGTACTTGGCCACGCCATAGCCGAACATCAGCCAGTCGCGCGCCTGGGCTTCGGCCAGATCCATCACTTCCAGCGGATCTTCTTCGAAGTCGATGAAACCGACCCGCTCACCATCCCAGGTGAGGTTGCGCGGCAGCGGCTGGCCGAAATAGGCGCCACGGCTGTGTGCTTCGGCAAGTGCCCGCATTGCGGCCATCACCAGCCGGTCCCGCCCGGCGTCATCGGCCTCGCGCAGGCAGGTGTTGAACGAGCTGCCGTTGTCACCGATCACCAGCGCGGCATGGCCGCTGCCGATCACGTCGGGCACGTTCACCCCTTGTGCCTGCAGTTCACCCAGGCGGCGGGCCTCGACCTCGCGTGCGGCGTCACCGCCCCGGTGCGGTGGCGGACGCAGCGCGTCCAGCTGGAACCGGTGGGCGACGAAGTTGAGCAGACCCAGGGCCATGGCCCGGCTTCCCTTGCCGTACTGCTTCAGCCAGGCGCGCTGCCCGTCGATGACGATGGGCTCAACCATGACAGGACCTCCTTAAACGCGTTACGGCCCCGGAGGGCCGCAACGACAGACTTCACGTTGTCGTAACTTGCACTATCAATAGCGCAACAGGGCCGAACCCCACGTGAAGCCGCCACCAAAGGCCTCCAGCAGCAACAGCTGACCGCGCTCGACGCGGCCCGAGCGGACCGCGGCGTCCAGCGCCAGCGGCACCGAGCCGGACGAGGTGTTGCCATGCTGATCGACGGTGACTACGACCTGGTCCATCGACATTTCCAGCCGCTTGGCGGTGGCTTCGATGATGCGCAGGTTGGCCTGGTGCGGGATCAGCCAGTCCAGGTCCGACTTGTCCAGGCCATTGGCAGCCAGGGTCTCGTCCACGACCGAGTCCAGCGCCTTGACGGCGTACTTGAACACGTCGTTGCCCTTCATGTTGATGGTGCCGCCGCCATTGGCGCCGTCCTTGAAACCGGCCGAAACGCCGACCGGATTCCACAGCAGTTCCTTCTTGCTGCCATCAGAGTGCAGATGCGTGCTGAGGATGCCGGTTTCCTCGTCGGCCTTGAGCACGACGGCGCCAGCACCATCACCGAACAGCACGCAGGTGGTGCGGTCGTTCCAGTCGACGATGCGGGTCAGGGTTTCCGCGCCGATCACCAGCACGTGCCTGCAGTCGCCGGAACGGATGAACTTGTCGGCCACGCTCAGCGCGAACACGAAGCCCGAGCAGGCCGCGTTGACGTCGAAGGCGGGGCAACCGGCCACACCGAGCTTGGCCTGGATGAGGCACGCGGTGGACGGGAAAATCAGATCAGGCGTGGTCGTGCCGACCACGATCATGTCGAGCTGGGAAGCGTCGATGCCCGCCGCTTCAAGCGCACGCAGCGCAGCCTGGTAGCCGAGATCGCTGGTGGTCTCGCCTTCGGCCGCAATGTGCCGCTCACGAATACCGGTGCGCGTCTGGATCCACTCGTCCGAGGTTTCGACCATTTTTTCCAGGTCGGCGTTGGTCAGGACTTTTTCCGGCAAATAGCTGCCGGTGCCCGCGATCCTCGAGTAGATCCGCTTGCTCATCATGTTTCCTGTTGCGCGGGCCGCCGATCACCGGCACGCCCGGGGAAAGAAGGCAAAGGCCGCTGCCCGTCGGGCAGCGGCCTTCCCGGCACATCAATCTTCTTCGACGGCCGAGGTCTTGGTCTGGATGACCTTCTTGCCACGGTAGAAACCGTCGGCAGTGATGTGGTGACGCAGATGCACTTCACCGGTGGTCGGGTCGGTCGACAGCTGCTTGGCGCTCAGGGCGTCATGCGAACGACGCTGGCCGCGACGGGACGGGGTAACACGGGATTTCTGGACAGCCATGGGATTGCTCCAAACTCGGTTCGTTTTGCTTCGTCGTTTCGTCGCACAGGACGCCAGCGCCCAGCACACTTTTCGCTTTCGCCGCAGCCGCCGACGACAACCGGCTGCTATTGTTTCTTCAACGCCGCCAACGCCGCGAACGGGTTGGCCTTCTTCGTTTCTTCTTCGCTCGGTGCCCAGTCCTTGTCGACTGCTTCACCGTCGGGTGACAGCGGTACCACCGGCACCGCCAGCACCAGTTCGTCCTCGACCAGGTCCAGCGGACGCAGCTGGCCATCTTCCGGCACCAGCAACGCCTCGTATTCCTCCGGCAGGGACGATTCCTCGTCCTCGTCGCGGATCAGGCCAAGCCTCTGGGTCACCTTCACCGGCAACAGGAATCGCTGCATGCTGCGCTGACAGGTCAGCGGCAGCGCGGTGTCGATGGTCAGTTCCACATAGGATACCCGCAAGACGTCGTCGCGACCGAACTCAAGCGAGTACACGCACTCGCCGTCGGTATCTGCGACCAACCCCTGCAGGCGGGTCAATTCAGCCAGGGACACCTGACCGTCGAAGCGCCTTCGCGCTACAACCATCCGCCAGGCATCCAGCGTTTCGGGCACGTTCGCGGACATAAGCCGCTGAATACTAAGGATCCGGGCGGCGGCTGTCAAATGCCCGCCACATGAGGCTTGCCGCTGGCAGTCAGGCCGGGCCAGACTGCCGCACCCTGCCCCGGTATTGTTGCATGACCCTGGTCCTGGCCTCCACCTCCCGTTACCGCCGCGAACTGCTGCAGCGGCTGGCCCTGCCGTTCGAGTGCGCGCGCCCGGAGGTGGATGAAACGCCGTTGAGCGGTGAAGCCCCGCTGGATCTGGCGGTACGCCTGGCCGCGGCCAAGGCGGCCGATGTGGCCGCCCGCCACCCGGGCGCCTGGGTGATCGGCTCGGACCAGGTCGCCGATCTGGAAGGCCGGCCGCTGGGCAAGCCAGGCACGGTCGATGCCGCCTGTGCGCAGTTGGCGGCCATGGCCGGACGCACTGTGCGCTTCCACACCGCCATAAGTCTCACGCGGGGCGGAGAATCGTTAGCGGCACTGGATCTGACCGAAGTGCGCTTCCGTCATCTTGATGCCGCGGAAATCGCCCGTTATGTCGCTGCCGAGCAGCCCCTTGACTGTGCCGGCAGCTTCAAATGCGAAGGACTGGGCATCAGCCTGTTCGAAGCCATCGACAGCCGCGATCCCACTGCGCTGGTCGGCCTGCCCCTGATCGCCCTGTGCGGCCTGCTGCGCAGGGCCGGATTCCGGGTGCCCTGAGCCCCGGGTAGCGCCTTCAGCGCTTCTCCACCACGAACGGCTGCTCCTGCCATGCTTCCACGCTGCCGTCGTGGCCGTACAGGCGCAGGCCCAGCCAGTGCTTGCCCGGTGCCAGCACGGAGGTATCGAGGCTGGCATCGAAGCCCACGGCCGGATGCTGCGGATCGGTGCTGTCCGGCCAGGCCGGGCGCAGGTCGAACTCGCGACCGTAGCGTGCATCGCCGATCGAACGGCCATCGACCAGCACCTCCACGCGCGCCAGGCCGACGCCATCCTTGAAGGCCCAGCCCCGGATCGCCAGCGTGCCGGACACCTTCTCGCCATTGGACGGCGCATCCAGCCACGCCATCGCCGGCGTCACGCAGGGCCCCGGCGCGCGCTGCGCCGGCAGGCGGAACAGCAGGAAGCGCTGGAAGCCGTGGTCACTGCTGACAATCCGTGGTGCCGGCAGCGGCCCCACCTGTTCGCAGACCGCGTGATAGCGGTCCAGCAGCTCGCGGTACCGCTGGTCGCTGGGTGACAGCACCAGCAGCATGGGCGCGGTGCGCTCACCGGCATGCACCAGGTTCCACTGCGCCAGCTGCGCCGTGCGGCCATGCTTGTCGTTGAGCGGGTGCGGCAACACTTCGATATCGCCATCGCCCAGCTGGAAGCCCAGCTCGGCCCCCACCTTGAAGTTGCCGGCCAGGACACGCGTGCCTTCGGGCATCTGCTGCAGTTCCTCGCGGACCGCCGTGGCCAACGGCTCCCAGCCGGCGAAATTGCGCGGGTAGTACTTGCTGCCGGCCATCTGCTCGCGCAGTGCCGGCGTGGATGCCATCAGGTAGTAGCCGAACGCCAGCACCATGCCCAGCCCTGCCAGCCACCACCCTGTCCTGCGCAGCCAGCGCGGCCATCCATTGAGCACCACCGGTACCGCGACCAGCAGCGCCAGGTAGCCCGGCAGCGGCCAGTGGAAACTGATGCGCTCGACATCGGTGAAGAACCCCAGCAGGAAGATGCCCAGCGTCGATACGCCGCCCACCAGCCCGAAGTAGCGCCACTGCACGCGCGCACCACCACCGCTGCGCGTGCCGGCCAGCGCCACCTTCCACATCGCGATGCACAGGATGGGGGTGACCAGCATCGGCTGGATCACCAGGAACCACAGCCCACCCCACTCGAACGCCCAGGGATGGCGCTCGACCACCTGGAACTTCAGCCCGGCATCGTGGTTGTCCGCATTCCACGCCAGCAACGGCAACCAGGCCAGTACACCGATGGCCAGCGCGACCCAGACCCGCGGATCGGCCAGCATGCGCCGGCCCTGCGGCAACGCCAGCAACGCGATGAAGCCGACGCCGATCACACCGATGAAGCGATAGTGGCTGAGCGCACCGATCAGCAGGCCCAATGCCAGCTTCATCGCCGATGATGCGTCCACGTTGTGCAGCAGGCGCGCACCCGCGTGCAGGCACAGCACGGCCGCCAGCGCCATGGGTACGTCCGGCACCGCCAGCAGCCCCAGCGTGGCCGACAGTGGCATCAGCAGAGTAAGGCTGCCTGCCTGCCAACCGGCCACGGCACCGAACCAGCGCGTGGCGATGCGCGAAACCAGCCAGGGCAGCAACGCACCTATCGCCAGGAACGGCAGGCGCAGGGCCAGCACGTGATGACCACCGATCTCCACGCCCAGCCGCGCCATCCACGCGGTCAGGCCCGGCAGATCGGAATAGGCCGCCGCCAGGTGCTGGCCTTCCTGCCAGTAGAACGCTTCATCGACGAACAGTGGCAGGCGCGCGGCCACCACCAGCTTGGCCGCTGTGACCAGCGTCCATAACCAGAGAAAAATCGTCCGTGCGCGCTGTTCGCCCTGCATTGCTCTATGGATAATCGAGGAGATTCCAGATCAGAGACGATCATGCCAGCTTCGTCCCCCAGTCCCAGCATGCTAACCGATCAACTGCGCCAGTCCCTGCGGGAGGCCCAGGATCAGGTCAACGCGCTGGTGCTGGGCAAGGTTCCGGAAGTGCGGCTCGCCTTCGTCGCTCTGCTGTCCGGTGGACATCTGCTGATCGAGGACCTGCCCGGCCTCGGCAAGACCACGCTGGCCCACGCGCTGGCCAGCAGTCTGGGCCTGGGCTTCCAGCGCGTGCAGTTCACCTCGGACCTGTTGCCGGCCGATGTGCTTGGCGTATCGGTGTATGAGGCAGGCAGTCGCCAGTTCCAGTTCCATCCCGGCCCGGTGTTCACCCATGTGCTACTGGCCGATGAAATCAACCGCGCGCCACCACGCACGCAGAGCGCGCTGCTGGAGGCCATGGCCGAACAGCAGGTGACACTGGATGGACAGACGCATGCGCTGCCGGACCCCTTCTTCGTGATCGCCACCCAGAATCCGGTGGACCTGTCGGGCACGTTCCCCTTGCCCGACTCGCAGCTGGACCGTTTCCTGCTGCGGCTGGCGATGGGCTATCCCAGCCCGCAGGCCGAGCGCGAGCTGCTGCGCGGCACCGATCGCCGCGACCTGATCGCACGTGCGATGCCGAAACTGGACGAAGTGCAGGTGCGGGCATTGCGTGAGGCCGTAGGCCAGATCCACGCCAGCGACGCGCTGGTCGACTACGTGCAGGCCCTGCTGACACGCAGCCGCCAGCATGCAGGCGTGCGCGTAGGGCTGTCGCCTCGTGCCGGACTGGCGCTGCTGCGTGCAGCCCGGGCGCATGCGCTGCTGCTCGGCCGCAGCCATGTCATTCCCGAAGACGTGCAGACGCTGTTCGTGGCGGTGGCGGGGCATCGACTGGTGGCCGAAGCCGAGTCCAGCTCCGGGCCTGCGCTGGCACGCGCGATCCTGCAGACCGTCACGGTGGACTGAGCGTGGCCTCGCGCTGGGCGCGGCTGCAGCTGCTGGCACGCCCGCGTGCGCCGGAAGCACTGCCGCAGCGGTTGAACCGCCACCGCATCTACGTGCTGCCTACACGCTTCGGCCTGTTCGTCGCCACGCTGCTGTCGGCGATGCTGCTGGGTGCGCTGAACTACAACAACAACCCCGCGTTGCTGCTGGCGTTGCTGCTGGCGGCAGCGGCAATCGCCAGCGCCATTGCCGCGCACCTGCAGTTGTCGGGCGTGCAGATCGATGCGATCTCCGCCGAGCCGGTGCCTGCGGGCCAGCCGCTGCGGCTGCGCGTGGACCTGTCGCTGCGTGATCCGCGGCCACGACAGGGGCTGCACCTGCAACTGGGCGACAGCCAGGCCTGGACCTCGCTGCCGGCACAGGGGCGCGGCGAAGTGGAGCTGGACGTCCCCAGCGAACGTCGCGGCTGGCGGGAGCTGTCGCGCATCCGCCTGTCCACCACGCAACCGTTGGGCCTGGTCCGTGCGTGGTCGTGGGTGTGGCCGGAACAGCCATTGCTGGTGTATCCCCTGGCCGAAGCGTTGGCCCCCGCGCTGCCGGAGCGCGGCAACGATCCATTGCACACCCGCGCCCACGCCAGCGGCGAAGAGCTGCACCAGCTGCGCCCCTACCGCGCCGGAGACGCGCCACGCAGCATTGCCTGGAAGCACTCCGCGCGCCGCGACAGCCTGCTGGTCCGTGAGTACGAGAAGCCGGTCGGCATCGAGGTCGTGCTGGACTGGCACACGCTGGCGCCACTGCCGACCGAAGCGCGCATCGCACGCCTGGCGCGCTGGATCGACATGGCCGAACGCGGAGGTCGCCGCTACACCCTGCTGCTGCCCTCGCATCCGCCACTGGGGCCGGGACAGGGCGCCAGCCATCACCATCTCTGCCTGCGCGCGTTGGCGCTGATGCCGCATGACTGACGCCGCGCCCACGCTCGACCGCAACGCCCGCACCTGGACCCTGGCCAGCGCTGCGCTTGCGCTGCTGCCGTTGCTGCTGCAGTTGCCGCCGATGCTGGCCACGGTGATCGCGCTGGCTGCGCTGCTGACGGCCGCGCTGTCGTGGCGACGCGTGTTGCCGATGCCGGTGCGCCTGCTGCTCGTGCTGGGCATGCTGGCCGCCATCGTCTGGCAGATGGGCCTGGTCCGCCCCGGACGCGATACCGGCTGCGCACTGCTCGCCGCGATGCTTGCAATCAAGTCCAGCGAGCTGCGCAGCCTGCGCGATGCACGCAGCCTGCTGGGCTTTGCGCTGTTCTCGCCATTCGCCGCCTTCCTGCTGGACCAGGGCCCGCTGACCACGCTGCTGGCGGCGCTGGCCGGCCTTTGTGCACTGCTGGCCCTGCAGCGCCTGGCACAGGGCGAGGGCCACGCCGACGCCTTGCCGTTGCGCGGCCAGCTGAAGGGCGTCGGCCGGCTGCTGGCGCTGGGCCTGCCACTGGCGCTGGCGTCGTTCTGGCTGTTTCCGCGTCTGTCCACGCCGCTGTGGGGCGTACCCGAACGCGCGGTCAGCACGCCGGGCCTGTCCGACAGCATGGAGCCGGGGCAGTGGCTGGACCTGATGGCCGACGACACACCTGCGCTGCGGGTGCAGTTCTTCGGCGCCGTACCCGAGCCGGACCAGCGCTACTGGCGAGGACCGGTGTTGACCGACTTCGATGGCCGACGCTGGACCCGTGACCCTGCCCGCACGCAGCGCCCACCCGCGATCGTCGATGCCGGTGCGCGCGGCTGGGACTACCAGATCGACTACGAACCGACCGACCGCCGCCAGCTGGTGGCACTGGATCTGCCCACCCGTGCGCCGGAAGGCAGCACGCTGGATGCGGACATGAGCCTGCTCAGCGACCGCACGCTGTCGGCGCTGAGCCGGTGGCGCCTGCACTCGGCGCCGCCGCAGCACTTCGACAGCGCGCTCCCCCCCTACCTGCGACGCGCAGCGCTGCAGTTGCCGGCCGGCTTCAATCCACGCACCGCCACCCTCGCCCGGCAGTGGCGGCAGGAGGCGGGCAGCAACGATGAGGCCGTGGTACGTCGCGCACTGCAGTGGATCACCACCGATTTCTCCTACACGCTGGACACGCCCGTGGCCGGCCGCGACCCCATCGATGAATTCCTGTTCGGCTACAAGGCAGGCTTCTGCGAGCACTTCAGCTCGGCCTTCGTGGTGCTGATGCGCAACGCAGGCATTCCGGCCCGCGTGGTGACCGGCTTCGCCGGCGGCACGCGCAACCGGGTGGGCGACTACTGGGTTGTGCGGCGGATGGATGCCCACGCCTGGGCCGAGGTCTGGCTGCCGCAACGGGGCTGGGTGCGGGTCGATCCAACGGCGGCCGTCGCCCCAGAACGCATCCTGGATACCCTCGACGATCGCCTGCTGGCAGACGCCGGCAATCCGCTGCAGCAGCGCTGGCTGCAGCTGGGTCAGATGGGCGACTGGCTGCGCCGTGGCTGGAACGACCTGGTGCTGTCCTTCGATGCGCGCCGCCAGCAGCAGCTGTTCAAGCCTCTGGGCCTGGACGACATCAAGCCGGGACAGTTGCTGTCAGGCTTCGTGATGGCCGCGTTGGCAGCCGTGCTGTGGATGGCATGGCTGCTGGCCCGGGGCGAGCGCGAACGCGACCCGCTGCTGCGCGCCTGGCACCGCCTGGGCCGGCGCTACGCCCGGCTCGGCCTGGCCCGCGAACCGCACGAGCCGGCACTGCTCTGGGCCCGTCGCGTCCATGCGTGCCGGCCCGATCCGGCCCTGCTGGCACTCAGCCAGCGTTTCGCCGACGCGCGCTACGCTGGAACTTGCACCGACCTCGCTTCATTATTGCGGGACCTGCGCAGGCATCGCCCGACTTCCGGAGCCTCCCCATGAACACCAAGTTCCTTCTCACCGCTGTGGCCACGCTGGCCCTGTCGGCCTGCGCCACGGCCCCAAAGCCGCTGCAGGGACAGTTCAGCATGGTCTCCCCGCGCGATTCAGTCGCCACCCAGCAGGTCGGCACGCCCGTGCGCTGGGGCGGCCGCATCATCGAAACCAAGCCCGGCCAGGGCGAGACCTGCTTCCAGATGATCTCGCGCCCGCTCAACGCCTCCGGCCGCCCGAACACCACCTCGTCCGATGCCAGCGACGGCCGCTTCATCGCCTGCCGCTCCGGCTTCTACGATCCGGCGGTGTTTGAGCCCGGCCGTGACGTGACCTTCATCGGCAAGATCGATGGCTACCAGAACACCCGCATCGGCGAGTACGACTATCGCCTGCCGAAGCTGTCGGCCGATGTGATCTACCTGTGGCCGGAGCAGCGACAGGTCGACGTCGTGCCCTACCCCTATGGCCCCTGGGGCCCGGGCCCGTATGGCCCGTACTGGGGCTACGGCCGCTGGGGCTGGTGGTAACCCCCCTCCGGTACGCATGACGCAGAAGGCCGCCCACCGGGCGGCCTTCTGCTTGCACGGCATCGCGCCGGGCGGCGCTTACTTCCCGGGCGCGCCGAAATGGCCCAGCGGCGCGCCGGCCAGCAGATGCATGTGGATGTGGAACACGGTCTGCCCCGCATCCTCACGGCAGTTCATCACGATGCGGTAGCCCTGCTCGGCAAAGCCCTCGCGGCGCGCATAGTCGGCCGCCGCCAGGGCCAGCTTGCCGATCAGGTGCGCCTGCGAAGGCTGCAGGTCGTCCAGGGTCGGAATGATTTCATTCTTCGGAATGAACAGCACGTGCACCGGCGCCTGCGGCGCGATGTCCTTGAAGCCCAGCACGTCTTCGTCTTCATAGACGATGGTGGCCGGAATCTCGCGACGGATGATCCTGCTGAAAAGGGTTTCGTTGCTCATGGTCGGCCTCGGTGAAATGTCGCCTGCATTGTAGGCAACCCCCGCCCTTCAAAGGGCCAGGCCGTCAATCGCGGAATTCGCTGCGGGTGCCGAACGCGTGCGACAGCGTGCCGCGATCCACGTATTCCAGTTCGCCCCCCAGCGGCAGCCCCTGCGCCAACCGGCTCGGCCGGACCTGGCGGGCCCGCGCCAGCTGCGCCAGATAATGCGCGGTGGCCTCTCCCTCGACGGTGGCGCTGGTGGCGATGATCAGCTCCTGCACTTCGCCTTCGCCAAGGCGCTGCTCCAGCTGCTCCAGGCCCAGGTCGCGCGGACCGATGCCGTCGAGCGGCGACAGACGCCCCTGCAGCACGAAGTAGACACCCCGGAAACCGGTGGCATTCTCGATGGCAAGGCGGTCGGCGGGCGATTCCACCACGCACAGCTGGCTGCGCTCGCGGCTGCCGTTGGCGCAGGTCGGGCACAGTTCGGTTTCACTGAAATCGCGGCACTGCGCGCAGTGGCCGATGCGCTCTACGGCCAGCGCCAACACCTCGGCCAGGCGCTGGCCGCCGTCGCGTTCGCGTTCCAGCAGGTGGTAGGCCATGCGCTGCGCGGTCTTCTGGCCCACGCCAGGCAGCACCCGCAGCGCATCGATCAATTGTTCAAGCAGGGGTGCGGACACGGCAGCTTCTGGCTTTATGGGTGTGCGCGGCACCCGGCAACGCGGGCACCGCGCCGACGATCAGAACGGCAGCTTCATGCCCGGCGGAAGCTGCATGCCGGCGGTAGCCGAGCCCATCTTCGACTTCGATTCGGCATCGATCTTGTTGGAGGCATCGTTGAACGCCGCGGCGATCAGGTCTTCCAGCATCTCCGGGTCACTGGCCAGCGACGGGTCGATGCGCACCTTGCGGCACTCCTTGGCACCGGTCAGCGTCACGCTGACCATGCCACCGCCGGCACTGCCGGTCACTTCGATCCTGGCGATTTCTTCCTGGGCCTTCTGCAGGTTCTCCTGCATCTTCTGGGCCTGCTGCATCAGTTGGGCGATGTTGCCGCGCATAGTGTCTTACTCGTCAAAAGAACGGATGGAATCGGAAACGACCCGGGCGCCGTGTTGCTGGATCAGCACCTGCACTTCCGGATCGTCCATGAAAACAGCCTCTGCCACCTGTTGCCGCTCGCCGCGCTGGCGATCGGCGCGCTGGTGCAGGGTCTCGGCCGGAACGTGTTCGGTTTCCACGGTCTCGACCACGATCTTCAGCGCGTGCCCCAAGGCCTTTTCCAGCATTTCGCCAAGAGCGGCCAGCGCGCGTTCCGAGCGCAGGTACTCAAATCCGGGCGAAAGCCCCAGTTTCAAGGTCCCCTGCCGGCAGGAGATGAAGGCGGCATTGGCCGCAAGCTGCCGTGAAGGCCCGCTCAGGCCGCTGTTGGCGACCAGGTCCAGCCAGTCTTCCGCCGTCGCCAGCTCGCCGATGTCAGCCCGCGCGCCCGTCTCCGCCGACGCGACGGGCGCAGGTGGAGCGATGACGATGCCCTCGGAACGGAACGGACGCTCGGGCGCGGCTGATGCAGCGACCGGAGGCGATGGCTCATGCCAGGGCGCGACCATGGCCGCGTCCGGCGTGGCGACATCCGCAGCCAGTGCCTGGTCGCGGGCCTCGGCCTCGTCCGTGGCCCACGGCGGAAGATCATCGACGGCCACCGGCACCGGGATGCCGTCGGCCTTGACCGGCGGCGGCGACACCGGTTCTTCGACCGGAACCGGCTTCGGCTCAGGCGCCGGATCAGGTTCGGGTTCGGGCGCCGGCTCTGGCTCCGGGTCGGGTTCGCGTGGGGCGGCCTGCGCAGGCACGCGGGCCGGGATCGCGGCAGCGGCGGCCACCGGGGCCGTTTCCTGGCTGCCAGCACCCGCCCCACCACCGGGCATCGCCCCCCCGGCGGCACCGCCGGCGGCATCCACCGAACGCGGCACCGGCGGCACCGACGCTGCCGGGCGGAACGCCAGCATGCGCAGCACGGCCATTTCAAAGCCCGCGCGCGGGCTCGGCGCCAGCGACAGGTCGCGACGGCCGTTCAGGGCCATCTGATACCAGAGCTGCACCACCTCCGGACGCAGTCGCCCGGCGAACGCTGCCGCGTCCAGGCCTTCAGCCGCGGCGGCAACACCGGGTACCAGCTGCTGCACCTGGATGCGATGCAGGCCTTCGGCCAAGGCCTCCAGCACGCCACTCCAGTCGGGCGAGAATTCCGCCAGTGCCGCCACCACCTGCAACAGGCGCGACCCGTCACCTTCGGCGAGGGCATCGAGCATCGCTGCCACCTGGGTGCGATCGACGGTCCCCAGCATGGTGCGCACCACATCGTCGCGCAGCGCACCACCGGCGTAGGCGATGGCCTGGTCCAGCAGCGACAGACCGTCGCGCAAACTGCCGTCGGCGGCCTTGGCCAGCTGCACGATGGCACTGCCGTCGGCTTCGATTTCCTCGGCCGCCAGGATGCGGGTCATCTGGCCCTGGATCTGGTCCTCATCCAGGCGCTTGAGGTTGAACTGCAGGCAGCGGCTGAGCACGGTGACCGGCAGCTTCTGCGGATCGGTGGTGGCCAGCAGGAACTTGACGTGCTCCGGCGGCTCTTCCAACGTCTTCAGCAGCGCGTTGAACGCCGCCTTCGAGAGCATGTGCACTTCGTCGATCAGGTAGACCTTGTACTTGCCGCGCGAGGGCATGTACTGCGCGTTCTCGATCACCTCGCGGACGTCATCCACGCCGGTGTTGGACGCGGCGTCGATCTCCAGCAGGTCGATGTAGCGACCGGCATCGATGTCCAGGCAGGCCGGGCACTGGCCGCACGGATCGGCACTGGTGCCCTGCTCGCAGTTCAGCGACTTGGCGAAGATGCGCGCGATGGTGGTCTTGCCCACACCGCGGGTACCGGTGAACAGGAACGCGTGGTGGACCCGGCCACTGTCCAGCGCATTGCTGAGCGCACGGACCACGTGTTCCTGGCCCACCAGCTCGGCAAAACGCTTCGGACGCCACTTGCGGGCAAGGACGAGATAGGACATCAGGCCACCGTCTTCCATCGGATGCTCCATTGTGCCACGCCTGTCCATCCCCCTCCGCCTGCGACGCGCCCTGAATGGGTGCTTGTGTCCTGCCGCGCCGCCCGCTAGAATCTGCGCCCCTGCTGAGGCGTTTGCCGATGGCAGGGATCCGGAGAGGTGTCCGAGTGGTTGAAGGAGCACGCCTGGAAAGTGTGTAAGCGTCTAAACCGCGCTTCGGGGGTTCGAATCCCCCTCTCTCCGCCAGATGAATGAAAAAGCCGCCCAACGGGCGGCTTTTTTATTTGTCTGGTGGAGAGCATCGGGGTGAGAAGCCTCGCCGGGGTTCGACGGTTCTGCAGGAGCAGATCCGGACCGCCGAAGGCGGGTCCCGAAGCGCAGCGCGCGCAGGGATCGGGTGCAGGGATGCACCCGACAATCCCCCTCTCTCCGCCAGATGAATGAAAAAGCCGCCCATCGGGCGGCTTTTTCATTTGGCGGGCAGTCGGTTGTCCAGGAAACTGCGCCCAATCTCAGCTGCTGGACAGCTTCATCAGCACCAGCCCCGACACGATCAACACCGCCGCGCCGATCCGCATCGGGCTGACCTGTTCACCCAGGAACACGATGCCGACCACGAAGGCACCGACCGCGCCGATGCCTGTCCAGATCGTGTAAGCCGTTCCCAGCGGCAGGCTGCGCATGGCCACGGCCAGCAGCCAGAAACTGGCGATCATGCCGGCGAGAGTGACCAGGGTGGGAGTGAGCCTGGTGAAGCCTTCCGATTGCTTCATCGACACGGCCCAGACGATTTCCAGCAGGCCAGCGAACAACAGATAGATCCAGGCCATGACGGCCCTCCTCTTGGCAGGGCCAGGCCGTCCTGGTCATTGATTCCCGATGTGGGGGAGGTCGTTCCTCCTGGCCCGGGATTCTAGCAACGCCCGCGCCGCCCGGCCGCGAATACGCGCCGCGGGTTACAGCAGATTCAGCGCATGGCGCTGGCGTCGATACGCATGCCTGCGCTAGAATGCGCGCCTGCCATCGGCCAGCCGATGTGCAGTCCGGCTGTGGTCTCCGGCGCACCCTGCGCTGCTTCCCCTGATCCGTGAACAGGCCGCCTCCGGGCGGCCAACGTCTCTATGGTGGCCCCGTCGGCCCCTCGCGACGCTAGGTCGAAAACCCCGCCAGGGCCGGAAGGCAGCAACGGTATCGATCGACGCGGGCGCCGAGGTCAGCCGGCGGGGCCATCGCCTTTCTGGCAGTGCCGCGCTCTGGTAAGAGGTCAACCCTGGTTGGCCCCCTCGCCGGCGCTACCGTGCTTCGGGCGTCCCTTGATGGAATACCACCCGCCATCCCTGCCCATGCCTGCGCCACAACGAACTGCGCAGCACCCAGCGCTGCGGCAGGCCATCCAGGTGGTAGCGGCTGCGATAACGCACCTGGGCCAGGTCTGGTGCCAGCAACGAGACCGCGTACTGCTCCGATTCGATCTGCACCTGCGCCCGCTCCAGCGGAATCTCCGCCAGCGCAGCCGCACGGCCATAGCACTGGCCGGAGCTGCCGATCTCGCTGAAATCCTCATCCAGCAGTTCCGACAGCCGCGCGCGATCACCGCGCACCTGCGGGGTGTGCAGCGCGCGTTCCAGATGTTCCAGCTCGGCCGCCAGCGCCGCGTCGGCAGGCTGGCCAGAGGTATTCACGGCGGATCCTGCGCCAGCACGTGCGGCGCGGTCGGGGTCGCCAGCGGCACGCACTGGCCCGGCTGTGCCACGCGGTGTC
This sequence comes from Stenotrophomonas sp. STEN009, assembly GCF_056760395.1. Classification (NCBI taxonomy): domain Bacteria; kingdom Pseudomonadati; phylum Pseudomonadota; class Gammaproteobacteria; order Lysobacterales; family Lysobacteraceae; genus Stenotrophomonas; species Stenotrophomonas sp. STEN009. Next base: position 197,188 of record NZ_JBRRES010000001.1, read on the forward strand.
CGCGCGCGGCCAGCGCAGCACCATCGGCCACGCTGGCGTAGTGGTACAGCATCATCCGCGCCTGCAGCTCAGCGCTGTACTCGCGCTCCAGATCATCGACCCCGGTATGCGATGGATTGCCGTGCAGGCCGCAGTCGTGGGCGATCAGCTCGTTGTCACTGGCGTACCGCGCCAGCATCTCCGGGATCGGCCGGGTATCACCGCTCCAGGTCAGCGCGCCCTGCAGGCGCAGCCCATAGGCGGTCTCCGGCCAGTGGTGGCGTGCCGGGAATACTTCCAGGCGCACGCCTTCATGCCAGAACGCGTCGCCGACCACGACCAACTGGAACGCATCCCAGAAATTGGCACCGCCCTCGGCCAGCACATTGGGGTAATCGCCGATGCGCCTGTGCAGCAGCGGCACCACGGTGGCCGGCACATACAGGCGCACCTTCCCACGCCGCTGCGCGTTGAAGTAGGTATCCACGAACAGCCGCTCGAAACCGGCCACATGGTCCAGGTGGACATGCGTGATGAACAGCGCCTGCGGCATGTGGCCGTAGTGCGCCCTGAAGGCGGTCAGGCCTTCCCCGCCACAGTCGATCGTCAACCACGGCCGACCTTCGCGCTCGATCACCGACATCGGTGATCCCAACTCGACCGCCGACGCATTGCCGACGCCGAGGAAACGCAACGACCAGTCCATCAGGTGCCCCGGTTCCAGGCCATGTCATAGGCGCGGCGCAGCCGCGCGTAGTCCTTCTGCACGTCCTCTACGCTGCGCTCGCCGCGCAGCTTGATCAACGAGCGCAGCAGGCGCTTGAGGTTGCGCTCCCGCCAGGCGGTGGCCGGAATGCGGATGACGCCACGATCGAAGTCGATCAGCCAGCCATGGCCGTTGCTGTCGAACAGGATGTTGTGCGCGTTGAGGTCGGCATGGTCCAGGCCGGCACGGTGGAAGCGGGCGATCAGCCGACCGGTCTCTTCCCACGGCGCGCCACGTCCGGCAACCAGCGCGCGGTCGGCCAGCGAACGCACCCCTTCGATCCGTTCCATCAGGATCGCCGCCCGGTAGCGCATGCCCTGCCGCATGTAAAAAGCCGCCACCGGCCGGGGAACCGGCAGCTTCAGCGCGCGCAGGGCCCGCATCAGCCGGAACTCGGCAAAACTGCGGGTCCGGTCGGCGCCCCGCCACAGGTACTGGTCGTGGCTGATCCTGGCCACCAGGCCACCGCGCAGGTAGTGGCGCAGCACGCTGGGGCCGAACGGCGCGTCGACGAACCAGGCGCTGCCACGCCCCCCCTCGCCCACCGGCCGGGCCCGGCTGCCCCAGTGCTGGGGAGAGAACAGGCCGATGTCGGCTTGCCGCAGGCGCTCGCGGTCGAACAGAATGGCCCCGATGCCGCGACCCTCGCGGCATGGCGTCAGCGCTTCATTGGCGTCGAATGCGACCATTTCTTTGAGTCTAACAACACATGGCATCAGCGTCCTCATCCTTGTGCCTTCTGCGCCTGTCCGCACTTGGCGATGTCACCCACGTGGTGCCCCTGGTGCGTACGCTGCAGGCCGCACGCCCGGACACGCCGATCCACTGGATCATCGACAAGGCCGGGCAGAAGTTGCTCGAGGGTCTGCCGGGCGTGACCTTCCACGCCTACGACAAGAAGAGCGGCATGGCCGGCGTCAAGGAGCTGCGCAAGCAGCTGCCACCGGGGCGCTTCGAGGCGCTGCTGCAGATGCAGGTGGCCTTCCGCGCGAACCTGCTGTCGGCATTCATCCCGGCCGAACGCCGCATCGGATACGACCGCAGCCGCTCGAAGGACCTGCATGGGTTGTTCATCAACGAACGCATTCCGGACCGCCCCGGCATCCACGTGCTGGATGCGATCGGCAGCTTCTGCGAGCCGCTGGGCCTGCACCAGACCGACGTGAGCTGGGACCTGGCCGTGCCGCAGTCCGCGTTCGAGTGGGCCGCGGCGCAGTGGCAGGATGATGGCCGGCCGGTACTGATGATTTCGCCCTGCTCCAGCCACGTCCGCCGCAACTGGTACGCCGACCGCTACGCGGCCGTCGCCAACCATGCCACGCAGCGCGGCTGGCAGGTGGTGCTGTGCGGTGGCCGCAGTGAACTGGAACGCAGCATGGCCGACGCGATCCAGGCCCAGCTGCACACGCCGGCACTGGATCTGGTCGGTAAGGACACGCTCAAGCAGCTGCCTGCGCTGCTGGCACGCGCCAATCTGGTGATGACACCCGATTCGGGACCGATGCATATCGCCAATGCCATGGGAGCGAAGGTGCTGGGCCTGCACGCGGCCAGCAACCCGCACCGCAGCGGCCCTTATTCGGATCGCCGCTACTGCGTGGACCGCTATGACGACGCCGCACGCAAGTATCTCGGCAAGCAGGCCGCCGACCTCAAGTGGGGCACCAAGATCGAGTTCGATGATGTGATGGAACTGATCACGGTCGAGGACGGCATCGCCGCCTTCGAACGTTACGTGACCGACCACCTCACCTGAGTCGATGGATCATCGGTAGCCGGGCCACGCCCGGCGGATCCATCTCACCCGCGCTGTGCGTAATCCTGGTACGACTTCTCTTCCACGTAGGCAGAGCCCAGTGCCAGGTTGATCGCCTTCTTGATGCGCGCACGCTCGTCGTTGCGCAGATACACACTGCGTGCAAGGTCGATGAAGCCCTGGTCGAACGCCTGCGCCTTCTCCTTCAGGCGGATGTCGTCCTCGATGTCCCACAACTGCTCGTTGACGGCCTTGAGTTCACCGCGCAGCTTGGCGATGTCCTTGACCGCGGCCGGGTGCGCCATCCAGGTCTGCTCCAGCGCCGACAGCTCCTTGCGCACGTTGGCCAGCTTGCCCTCGTCGCTGATCCGCTCGGACTTGATCTGCAGGATCGAAATCTTGTCGAGCAGTTCGCCAAAGGACACGGGAACGAGGATTTCAGCAGTCATGGGGGAGCTCCAGCAGGTGATGCGTACATGTTAACCCGCAGCACCCCGAGGGGAGATCCATTGCCGCCCCGCAACGCGCGCGGCCAGCCGGACAACGAAAAAAGCCGCCCGGGGGCGGCTTTCTTCTTCATCTGGCGGAGAGGGGGGGATTCGAACCCCCGAGGCGCTATAAACGCCTGCCTGATTTCGAGTCAGGTACATTCAACCACTCTGCCACCTCTCCGGGTGGCCCCGGCGAACCGGGGACGCGCATCATACGAGGAAGTGAGGCTGCCGACAAGTCTCCTGGGCCCTGCGGCGCAATTTTCCTGCCGCCATGCCTTGCCGGATGCCGGTCACGCCGTGATGATGCCCTCTCCCCCGCGCTACTCCGCCCCGCACACCATGATCGAATTCGGACATCTCACCCATCCCGGCCTGCGCCGCGAGCTCAACGAGGACACCTATTACGGTGACAGCGAGCTGGGCGTGTGGCTGGTGGCCGATGGCATGGGCGGGCACGCCTGCGGCGAGGTCGCCAGCGCGCTGGCGCGCGAAGCCATCGTCCGCGAGATCCGCCGCGGCGCGTCGCTGGAGCAGGCCATCCGCACGGCCGACGAAGAGATCATCCGCGCTTCGCGGCGACGCAACGATACGCTGCCGATGGGCACCACCGTGGTCGCCGCGCGCGTGCAGGGCAATCGCTACGAAGTGGCCTGGGTCGGTGACAGCCGGGCCTACCTGTGGCGCGACGGCCAGCTGGCCCAGCTCAGCCAGGATCACAGCGTGGTGCAGGAACTGGTCACGCAGGGCAACCTGACCGCAGAGCAGGCGCGCGCGCATCCGCACCGCAATGTGGTCACCCAGGCGCTGGGCGTGACCGATCCGGCGCACCTGAACGTGGCCACCACCCGTGGCGAACTTCGTCCCGGCATGCAGCTGCTGCTGTGCAGCGATGGCCTGACCGAGGAGGTCGATGATCGTGGCATCGCCCGCACGCTGGCCTTCGACGACGCCAGCGCACAGGAATGCGTGGATACGCTCGTCGCCGCCGCGCTTGATGGCGGCGGCCGCGACAACATCAGCGTGATCCTGGTCCGCTGCCACTGAGCCAGCGGACCGCACGCGCACCCTGCGCCGAGGGTCTACGCGCTGGCGGGCTCTTCCACCTTCGGGCCGTCCCACAGCGCATGACCGGCCTTCTTGCGCAGGCGTTCCAGTCGCGCGGCGTGCGCTTCACGTTCCGATGCGGTGGCGACCACGCGCGGACGCGGCAGCAGCTTGGCAGCATCGAACGCCTGCAGCACCGCGCCACCCGCGCCGGCCTCGTCCTCGCCCAGACCGAAGCCGATCTCTTCCTGCCCTGACGTCAGCGCGATGTAGACATCGCCCAGGATCTGCGCATCGAGCAGGCCGCCGTGCAGTGCACGGTGCGAATTGTCCACGCCCAGCCGCTTGCACAGCGCATCCAGCGAGTTGCGCTGGCCCGGGAAACGCTCGCGCGCCATCGCCAGGGTATCGATCACGGTGCAGCGATCGGTGATCTTCCCGTACTGCGGCCCCAGCAGGGACAACTCGTTGTCGAGGAAGCCCAGGTCGAATGCCGCGTTGTGGATGATCAGCTCGGCGCCGTCGATGAACGCCAGGAACTCGTCGGCGATCTGCGCGAACTCGGGCTTGTCGGCCAGGAAGTCCAGGGTCAGGCCGGTGACCTCCTGCGCGCCCTGTTCGAACTCACAGTCCGGCTTGATGTACTGGTGATAGTTGTTGCCGGTGGGGCGACGCTTGAACAGCTCCACGCAGCCGATTTCGACGATGCGGTTGCCCTTCTTCCACTCCAGGCCGGTGGTTTCGGTATCGAGAATGATCTGACGCATGGGCTCAGTTTACCGGGCTGGCATCGCGGATCTGGATGGCGGCATTGCGCGCCAGCGTATCGACGCGTTCATTGTCCGGATCGCCGGAATGCCCCTTCACCCAGCGCCAGTCGATCTGGTGCCGCAGCGTGGCCGCATGCAGCCGCTCCCACAGCTCGCGGTTCTTCACCGGATCACCGCCGGCGGTCTTCCAGTTCTTGCGGATCCAGCCCGGCATCCATTGGGTCAGGCCCTGCCGCACATACTGGGAGTCGGTGAACAGCACGATGTTGCAGGGCTCGGTCAGCGCCTCCAGGCCGGAAATGGCCGCCATCAGTTCCATCCGGTTGTTGGTGGTATGCGCTTCGCCGCCGCTCAGTTCACGCTCGTGGTCCTTGTAGCGCAGCAACGCGGCCCAGCCGCCGGGACCGGGATTGCCGAGGCAGGATCCGTCGGTATGGATTTCGATGGTTTTCAATACAGCTCCAGAATCAGGTAGCAACGGTGCCATGCCAGCGCACCGGCAGCGGTGTCGGCCCGGGCAGGGCCAACGTACGTTTTTCGGCATGGAACAGGCAGGCCGCGCGCAGCGGGGCCCAACCCCCGCGGCCACGACTGCCGGCGCCCTGCCAGAGCGGGCCCAGGTAGCGCATGTCGTCGCAGTCCAGCCCGTGACGACCCAGCAGCTGGCGGATCCGCTGCGGCGTACGCACCGTCAGGCCATGCTGGCGCCAGTGGGTGCGGAACGGACTGAACGGATTAAGGCTGCTCAACCACAGATGGCCGCCGGGCATCAGCACCCGCTCGCACTCGTCAAGCAGCTGGTCGGCATCAGCGGCCGTCACGTGCTGCAGCACGATGGCATTGACGCTTTCGGTGGCCAGCGGCAGCGGCAGGCCGCAGCACGCGTCGCCGGCATAGCGGCCGCCGTTGCGGTACAGGCGCAGGCCGCGCCCGCCCGGCTGCGCATCTTCCAGCCAGGCAGCGCTCGGCGCGATCCACATCCAGGGCTGTGCGGGCAGCACCGACAGCTGTGGCAACAGCAGTTGCCGCTCCAGCACGCGCAGGGCCGCCGCCGGCTCGCTGTCGAACCACGGGGCCAGGCTCGCTTGACGGGTGCTCTGCAGCGCGGGCATGGTCCAATTCTATGCGACTGACTGCCCTGCCCGCATTTGCGGACAATTACATCTGGGTGCTGATCGATGATGAAGGCGTTGCCATCGTCGTCGATCCCGGTGATGCCGCGCCGGTGCTGGCGCTGGCCGAACAGGGCCTGCGCGTGGATACCATCCTGCTGACCCACCATCACGACGACCACATCGGTGGCGTGCCGGCCCTGCGTGCCCGTTTTCCCGGCGTGCGGGTGGTCGCACCGGTGGAGGAACGCATCACCACCGCCACCGAACGCGTCGGCGAAGGTGAACGCGTTCAGGCACTGGGCCGGACGTTCCACGTACTATCCGTGCCCGGGCATACCCGCAGCCACATCGCGTTTCACACTGCTGAACATCTTTTCAGCGGAGATTCGTTGTTCAGCCTGGGCTGTGGACGCCTGTTCGAAGGTACGCCGTCCCAGCTGCTGGCATCGATGCGCACGCTGGGTACCTTGCCTGCACGACTGTTGCTTTGTTGTGCCCATGAGTACACCGTGTCAAATGCCGTCTTCGCGCGGCATGTCGACCCCGCCAACGCTGCCCTGCGGCAGCGCCAAGAGGAGGCTTTGGCCATGCGCCGCGATGACCGTTCCACCCTGCCGGTAACCCTGGCCAACGAACTGGACTGCAATCCGTTCCTGCGTGTGCACACCGCGCCGATCCGCGCGGCGGTGTCGGCGCACCTGGGGCGCGACGTCGTTGACGATGTCGATGTCATGGCCGGTCTCCGGCATTGGAAAGACGGCTTCCGCGCATGATGCGCCGAAGTCTGCCGCTGGCCCTGGGCATCGCTCTGGGGCTGGCTGGAACCGCAGGCGCGCAGTCGCTGGGCGCTGGCATCGGCCAGAATCTCACCGCCGCTGCTGCGTTGCCCTTGGATGCCTCTTCGCTGCCACCTGCATCGGTGCGCAATGGCCAGGAGATCTTCTCCAGCTTCCGCGATGGCCTGGCTGAACCCACCTGCGACGCCGAGGCCACCAGCCCGCGCTGGCAGAAGCAGTTCGCGCACGCCCCTTCGCGCCTGGCCAACCAGGATGACGATGCACTGGTCCTGTTCGGCTATGTGGTCGAAGAACTGCGCAAGGCCAACCTGCCGACCGAATTCGCGCTGATTCCCTTCGTGGAAAGCGGCTACCGGCCCAATGCCCGCAATGGCAGCGGACCGACCGGGTTGTGGCAGTTCATCGCCACCACCGCCCGCAACCATCGCGTGCCGATGGCCAACGGCTACGACGGCCGCCTGTCGGCGGTGGATTCGACCCAGGCTGCGGTGCGCTACCTGAAAACCCTGCACGGCATGTTCGGCGGCGACTGGCGGCTGGCCACCATGGCCTACAACGCTGGCGAATATCGCGTGCTGCAGGCACTGCGCAAGGCGGGCATGAATGCGCAGAACGCCACGCCCTCGGCCCTGCCCGGCCTGTCGCCGGTCACCTATGCCTACGTCGAGAAGCTTCACGCCCTGGCCTGCGTGCTGGAAGACGTGGAAGAACAGCCGGGCGTCATGGCCTCGCTGGACCGCACCGTGCCGGTGCTGAAGGATCATGCCCTGCCGGCCGGCACCAGCGTCCAGCAGTGGGCCGCCCAACGCTCACTGGACCCGGCACGCATCGCCCGCCTGAATCCCGCCCTGGCCGCCGGTGGCCGCCCCACGGGCACCACCCGGGTGCTGGCCCCTGTCGCAGCGGCGACCGCTGACGTGGTGGACAGCACGACGGCGCTGGCGGCCTCGGTGTCGCCCACCTCTGCCCCCGCTGCCTCGCCAGCGCCGCAGGTTGCCCGCACCGTCGCCGCCGCCGTCGACCGTCCGCGCAGCCGTCGGCATACGGTGCGCAACGGCGAGTCGGCCTGGACCATTGCCCGTCGCTACGGCATGCCGGTCAAGGCGCTGCTGTCGCTGAATGGCCTGAGTGGCAGCAGCGTGCTCAAGCCGGGCGCGGTGCTTCGCCTGGAAGACTGACCGGCGCACAGCAGCGCCGCGCGATCCTCCTGCTACCGGGCACCCGCCCACGAAAAAGGCCCGGCAATGCCGGGCCTTTCCGTTCTGCCCGCCGTGGGCTTACAGATTCGCTTCGGTGGTCTGCACCACGAACTTCTTGCGCATCGCGTCGATGTAGGCCTTGGCTGCGGCCATGCCGTCGATCTGGCTCAACTGTTCCTTCAGCTGCTTCTGCTGCTCGGCGGTCACGTCCTTGATGTCGCCCGGATTGACCTTGTTCACCGCGAACACCAGCGCACGGCCGTTGACGTCGACCTTGCCGTAGGTCGGCTTGCCTGCGGTGGGTACCGGCGCGCTGAAGATCGCGCTGTTGATTTCCGGGGTCGGCACCGGCTGGCCACGCGGCAGGCCCGGCATCGGGCTCAGCTGCAGCTTTTCGCTGGCAGCCAGCGACTGCAGGGTGGCACCGCCCTTCAACTTGGCCAGCAGCGCTTCGGCCGCCTTGTCGCTGGCCTGGCGCTGGCGGTCGGCACGAATCGCGGCGATCACCTGCTCGCGGGCCTTCTCCAGCGGCAGCGCCTGCTCCGGCGTGTGGGCCGCGACGCGGATCACGACGCTGTGGTTGGTGGCGCCTCCCAGGGCGATCGGATCGCTGGCGGTCCCGTCCTGCACCAGGACGTCCGAGAACGCGGCGCGCAGCACGGCCGGGTCGCTGGCGATGCCGCTGGCGGTAGCGCGGGTGATCGGTCCCAGGGTCTGCAGCGGCAGCCCCACTTCCTTGGCTGCGGCAGCCAGGTCGCTCGGGCTCTTGTTGATGGCATCGACCAGACGGCCGGCCAGCTCGTTGAAACCGCGCTCACCGTCGGCCTTGAGCTGTTCGGCGGCCAGCGTATCGCGCACGTCCTCGAACGACTTGCCTTCGCCGCCGCGTACCGCGGCCACCTTGATGATGTGGTATCCGTATTCGGTCTTGACCGGACCGATCACATCGCCGGCCTTGGCCGCGAACAGGGCATCGTCAAACGGCTTGACCATCGCGCCACGCTCCACCCAGCCCAGGTCACCGCCCTGGTCCTTGGAGCCCGGATCCTCGGAGTTGGCCTTGGCCAGGGCTGCGAAGTCGGCACCGGCCGCCTTTGCCTGGGCCGCCAGCTTGTTCGCCTTGGCCTCAGCACCGTCGCCGGTAATCAGGATGTGGGCGGCCTGGCGCTGCTCCGGAGAGGTGAACTTGGCCTTCTCTTCCTCGTAGCGCTTGCGCAGGGTGGCTTCGTCGGCCGGCGTCGGCGCCGGCAGGTTGGCACCGTTGACCTCGACATACTCCAGCGAAACGGTTTCGGCCTGGCGGAAATCCTTGCCATGGCTGTCGTACCACTGCTTGATCTGCGCATCGGTCACCGGGGCCGTGTCAGCCGGCACCGGCGGCAGCGCAGCCAGCTCGACATCACGGGTTTCGCCCAGCAGCTTCAACAGGCGTTCGGTCTCGGCCTGGGTGACAAAACCGGAGTTCTGCAGTCCGGCCGGAATCACCGACTGCTGCAGGCTCTCGCGCACCAGTTCCTGGAACTGGGTCGGGGTACGCGGAGGATTGCCGCCGGCCAGCGCCAGGCGGTAGCTGTTTTCGTTGAACTTGCCATCCGGCCCCTGGAACGCCGGCATGGACGTGATGTACTCGCGCACGGCGCCATCGCCAATCACCACACCCGCCTGCTCGCCGACCAGGCGCACGACCTGCTCGTCGATCAGCTGATCCAGGACCGCCAGCTTGTTCTCGGTGCTTTCGAACGCGCGCGGGTCGAAGTTGTCGCCCTGCTGCTGGCGCTCACGCATGCGCTCCTGCTCGAAACGGGTGCGGAAATCCTGCGCGCTGATCTCATGGTGCTGCCACAGCATGCGTACCGGCCACCACGACGGCGCGGAACGCCACCAGGTCGGCGGTGCGGAAACCTTGGCCACGTTCTGTGCGCCAACGCCACCCAGGTAGCTGTTGTCGATCACGAACAGGAACGGAATCATCAGCAGCCCCAGGATCACGGTGACGATCCAGCCTGAGGTCTTGTCGCGGAGTTTCTGCAGCATGGTGAGGAATCACAAGGCCTGATTGGCGAGCCCGGCAGTGTAACCCGCTTCGTCGCAGGGACCAAAAACGCCAAGGGCGACATGCGCGCAAAGAAAAAGCCCCCGGCATTCGCCGAGGGCTTTTGAAAGTTGGCGGAGCGGACGGGACTCGAACCCGCGACCTCCGGCGTGACAGGCCAGCATTCTAACCAGCTGAACTACCGCTCCGCGCTTGAAACTTTGCAGGCGCCCAGTATATCCGAAGACACCCTGGAAACCCAGCCCGATGAACACTTTTTTCAAAGTTTTTTCACAGGGACTTAAGAACTTCGCAATGGCGGAGCGGACGGGACTCGAACCCGCGACCTCCGGCGTGACAGGCCAGCATTCTAACCAGCTGAACTACCGCTCCGTGCTTGCGACAACCCTTCTGCCTTCGTCCCGGACAGGCCGGGGAGAAGACAAGGCCCCCAGCTTTGGACCGGGGGCCTCGATGTAATGGCGGAGCGGACGGGACTCGAACCCGCGACCTCCGGCGTGACAGGCCAGCATTCTAACCAGCTGAACTACCGCTCC